>DASWUW010000282.1:0-3774 GCA_036406335.1 Trebonia sp. | reverse complement strand
GGACCGCGTGACGCTGGGCAGGGGAGGGCGGGCGGTGGTCGCGGGGATCACGGTGTCCCGGGGGCGGGTGCGGCCGCTGCTTTACCGGTCTTCGGCCGCGGCCGGTGATCCGGGGCGGCACGATGCGCCGTTCCTGGTGGCCGGGGAGCCCGCGGCCCGGCCGGAGCCGCGGCGAGGCCATTTCGGCCGCCGCGGTACGGGCGGCCTTCGGCCCCGGGCGCGGATATACCGATTTCCCGGATGCACCATTGAGGCGGGGAATGTGAACCTGCTCACTAAGCTGCGCAAACAGGCAGCACGAAGCCGGAATGTAGCGCGTCTCACATGCTGGAAGGGTGCCCGGATGCGGCATGCTGAGGATAACTGGATTAAGTTCGTGGGATCGCATGCGCGCCCCGCCCCCGCCCCGGTTAAGGGCCGCCTGGCTGCGCGTCGCGGCCACGATTACGCACAAGGCAGCGAGGACGCTGGATGACACAAGTTTCTGATGCGCCCACCGGCAGGACGCGGGCGCAGATCGCCGAGCGGACGCTCCGCAAGGACCCCTGGTACAACCGCGGGCGCATCGTCGCAACGCTGCTGACGATCTGGGTGGCCTACGCGACCGTCCGGGTGTTCACCGGCCACTGGTACTACGTGGCCGCCGATCACTACCTGACCCCGTTCTACTCGCCCTGCGTGAGCGGCGAGTGCGTGCCCGGGGCGTCGGCCCTCGGGCGCTGGATCCCGGCGATCCCGCCGATCATCCCCTTCGCCTTCGTCTCGCTCCCCTTCGTGCTCGGCTTCCGGCTGAGCTGCTACTACTACCGGGGCGCCTATTACCGGGCGTTCTGGCGCTCGCCCGCGGCGTGCGCGGTGCGCGAGCCGCACGCGAAGTACACCGGCGAGACCAAGGTGCCGCTGATCGCGCAGAACCTGCACCGCTACTTCTTCTACGCCGCGTTCGTGATCGCGATCCTGCTCACCTGGGACGTGGTGCAGGCGTTCCGCGGGCCGAACGGCGACTTCGGCATCGGGATCGGTTCGATCATCCTGCTGATCAACGTGGTGGCGGTCTGGGCCTACTCGTTCTCCTGCCACTCCTGCCGGCACATCACCGGCGGGCGGCTGAAGAACTTCTCCAAGCACCCGGTCCGCTACTGGGCCTGGACCCAGGTCTCCAGGCTGAACAAGCACCACATGGCCTTCGCGTGGATCTCCCTGACCACGCTGGCGCTCAGCGACCTGTACATCATGCTGGTCGCCAGCGGTGCCTTCAGCGACCCGCGGATTTTCAACTAGGCCTACGAACGGGCGAATTAGCTATGGCTACCAACGACACCGAAATCGAGCGTTTCCCCTACGACGTCGTAGTGATCGGCGCGGGCGGCTCCGGGCTGCGGGCGGCGATCGAGGCGCGGGCCCGGGGCAAGAAGACGGCAATTATCTCCAAGTCGCTCTTCGGCAAGGCGCACACCGTTATGGCTGAGGGCGGCGCGGCCGCCGCCATGGGGAACGTCAACTCCAAAGACAACTGGATGGTGCACTTCCGTGACACCATGCGCGGCGGGAAGTTCCTGAACAACCCGCGGATGGCGGAACTGCACGCCAAGGAGGCCCCGGACCGGGTCTGGGAACTCGAGGCGTACGGCGCGCTCTTCGACCGGACCCCGGACGGGAAGATCTCCCAGCGCAACTTTGGCGGGCACGAGTACCCGCGGCTGGCGCACGTGGGTGACCGGACCGGCCTGGAGATGATCCGTACCCTGCAGCAGCGGATCGTTGCCCTCCAGCAGGCCGACTCCTACGAGTTCGGCGACCCCGAGGCCATGATCAAGGTGTACGCCGAGACCACGGTCACCCGGCTGCTGAAGGACGACGGCAAGATCGCCGGGGCCTTCGGCTACATCAGGGACACCGGCCGGTTCGTCCTGTTCGAGGCGCCCACGGTCATCCTCGCGACCGGCGGCATCGGGCGGACCTTCAAGGTCACCTCGAACTCGTGGGAGTACAGCGGCGACGGGCACGCGCTGGCCCTGCTGGCCGGCGCGTCGCTGATGAACATGGAGTTCGTTCAGTTCCACCCGACCGGCATGGTCTGGCCCGTGTCGGTGAAGGGCATCCTGGTCACCGAGTCCGTCCGCGGCGACGGCGGGGTGCTGAAGAACTCCGAGGGCAAGCGGTTCATGTTCGACTACGTGCCCGACGTGTTCCGCGCCCAGTACGCGGAGACCGAGGAAGAGGCCGACCGCTGGTACACCGACCCGGACCACAACCGGCGTCCCCCGGAGCTGCTCCCCCGCGACGAGGTCGCGCGGTCGATCAACTCCGAGGTCAAGGCCGGGCGGGGCACGCCGCACGGCGGCATCTACCTGGACATCGCCTCGCGGCGGTCCGCCGAGTACATCCTGTCCCGGCTGCCGTCCATGCACCACCAGTTCATGGAGCTGGCGGACGTGGACATCACCAAGGAAGCGATGGAAATCGGCCCGACCTGCCACTACGTGATGGGCGGGGTCGAGGTCGACCCGGACACCACCGCCTCCTCGGTGCCCGGGCTGTTCGCGGCCGGCGAGGTGTCCGGCGGCATGCACGGGTCCAACCGGCTCGGCGGCAACTCGCTGTCCGACCTGCTGGTTTTCGGCAAGCGGGCCGGCGACGGCGCGGCCGATTACCTGGAAGCGCTCGGCGGGGCCAAGCCGGTCATCGCGCAGGCCGACCTGGACGCGGCCGTAGCCGAGGCGCTCGAGCCGTTCTCCCGGGAAGTCGGCGAGTCGCCCTACGAGGTGCACGCCGAACTCCAGCAGACGATGAACGACCTGGTCGGCATCATCCGCCGCGAGCAGGAAGTGAAGGACGCGCTGACCGCCCTGGAGAAGTTCAAGGAGCGGGCCAAGACCCTGGCCGTGCCGGGCGAGCGGGCCTACAACCCGGGCTGGCACTACGCCCAGGACCTGCGGAACATGCTGCTGGTGGCCGAGTGCGTGGCCACCGCGGCCCTGGAGCGCGAGGAGTCGCGCGGCGGGCACACCCGCGAGGACTACCCGGAGATGAATCCCGACTGGCGCAAGGTCAACCTGATCCTGACCCTCAGCGGCGACAAGGTCGAGCTGAAGCACCAGCCGGTCCCGGACATGCGCGGCGACCTGCTGGACCTGTTCGACATCATGGAGCTCAAGAAGTACATGACCAAGGAAGAGCTGGACGGGCACCACGAGGCCGCGGCGCTGGAAGAAGGACACTGATGGGGTACCTGGCTAAGCTCCGGGTCTGGCGCGGCGACGCGGGCTCCGGCGCCCTGAAGGACTACAAGGTTGAGGTCAACGAGGGCGAGGTCATCCTCGACGTGCTGCACCGGCTGCAGGCCACCCAGGCGTCCGACCTGGCTCTGCGCTGGAACTGCAAGGCCGGCAAGTGCGGTTCCTGCTCCATGGAGATCAACGGTATGCCGCGGCTCGGCTGCATGACCCGGATGTCGACCTTTACCGAGGAGGAGACGCTGACGATCACGCCGATGCGGACCTTCCCGGTCATCCGGGACCTGGTCACCGACGTGTCGTTCAACTACGCCAAGGCGCGGGAGATCCCCTCGTTCATGCCCGACCCGGCGATCAAGCCGGGCGAATTCCGGATGCAGCAGGAGGACGTAAACCGGTCGCAGGAGTTCCGCAAGTGCATTGAGTGCTTCCTGTGCCAGGACACCTGCCATGTGATCCGGGACCACACGGAGAACGAGCACGCGTTCTCCGGCCCGCGGTACCTGATGCGGATCGCGGAGCTCGAGATGCACCCGGC
>DASWUW010000281.1:0-4675 GCA_036406335.1 Trebonia sp. | reverse complement strand
GGTCTGCGCCTGCGCCGACTCTATGCATTCCCGTAGCCACGCCCAGCGATCTCGGGAGTACGTCGTGATAATAACCGAGACCGCAGGGTAGGTCTCATCCATTCCCGCAGCGGGACTTTCCATAGAAATTTCACCAATGTCGTTCTCAGCCATGGCAACACGGGGGCCTTCGCGATGCGTCTCTTCGTTACTTTCTAGGTCATAGCTCATAACGGAGATGCCTACCTCTGGATACTCAGAACCCTTGCAATTTGGCCGACTGGGCTGTGACCCGGGAGCGGGTTCGCTTGCCGCTGGACATCCGGGTCCGTATCAAGATCCACACGCACCGGACCGCGTCGCGCCAGTTGATCTTTTTTCCCTGCTCATGCGAACGGCTGTAGTAACTGACCGGGACCTCGAAAGGCCGGACCCCGCTCCGCAGCATCATCGCGGTCACCTGAGTGTCCAGCCCGAAACCGGTTTCCGTCAGGTTCAGTCCCCTGAACGTCTTGAGCGGAATCAGCTTGAGACAGGTATGCAAGTCATTTAGAGCTGAATTATAAAGGATGTTGGCGAAGTGGGTCAGTACCTTATTGCCGACGGCGTAACGATACGACTGGTAAACCGTGTTGCAGCCAAAAAGCCGGGCACCGTAGACCACGTCGCAACGTCCCTTGATCACCGGGACGAGCATGTCGGCGATGTCTTCCGGCGCGTATTCCATGTCAGCGTCAAAGGGAATGATGTGCGTTCCCGTGGCCAGGGACGCCGCAGTCATAATGCTCGCGCCCTTGCCCTGGTTCTTGACGTGGCGGTGCACGATAACCCGGGGGTCATCAATCTCCTTCAGCAGGTCCGGCGTGGCATCCAGGCTGCCGTCGTCAACCACGATCAGCTCCACCTCACAGGGAAAGCCGGCCTGGAGAATCCCGTGAACCGCCTTAGTGATGGTTCGCTCTTCGTTATAAGCCGCCATCAGAATCGACAACTTGACGGGCACAGGCAGCTCGTCATCACCCACAGGAGTCGTATCATCTACCGCGTGTAGCATCCGGGTAGTTTCAACGGAGCTCATACGGAAAGACGACTCTTCGCGACTGGCGTTAAGCGCCGCGCTTGGAGTCTCAATGCTTACCACGGGTATCCCCTTAGCTCGGTTCGCCCGGACCTGGTTAGCCCAATCCCTGTTAGGGGGCATGTCACAAGGTCCCTTATCTAGAAGGGCATCTCAACTTCTAGCCATCGCCGCTGCACGCCGTTGCCGGCCACGTGGACGATCCGTACAAAGTAGCGAGGTTGTGACTTCATAGTAGACATTTCACCTGTATCACGAGTCTACACAGATCAGTCTCAGCTTCGCAGACGTTTACTACTCTGGACATATCCGGTGACAGCCGCCCACGATGGCGGCCGCCTGCTGGCCTGCGGGCCGGGATATAACCGGACAGGACGGGATGAAACGGGCCCGACTAGCCGTGCGCATCTCCTCCCCGCCGCCAGCCGGCCGGCATGTCGTCCAGGTCGAGCTGGCGGACTACCACGGCCGGGTTGCCGGCCGCGAGAACCCCGGACGGAAGGCTGCTGCGGACGACCGAACGGGCCGCCACCACCGTGTGGTCACCGATTTCACTGCCCGGCAGCACCAGGACGCCACTGCCGAGCCAGACGTTCTTGCCAATCGTCACCGGACGGGGCTTATCCGGGTGACCGGGCTCGAGGTCATGATAATTCGAGTCGTAGATCGCCGAGAAGTCGCCGATCAGCGTATCGTCACCGATTTCAATCGACTCCACCGCGCCGATAACGACTCCCTGGTTGAAAAACACCCGGTCGCCGATCAAGATCTGCGAATTGGCTTTGGCCGCGATTTCACAACGGGCCACCTGGCCCCGGATGACGAAACGCTTACCGATCCGTACCTTGCCCCGGCCGTCGATCGCCGGCAGACGACCGTCGCAGGCAACAAGTGAATTCTCAAATCCGTGCAAGCGGAACCACACACTGCAGGCTACCGACCTGAGGTAAAACATCGGGCTTTGCTTCATATTAGATCGCGCCAATCTTTCAGGCCTGCGCGGCTTCCCTGAGTACCCGCGCTTACTTCTTTTTCTTGGTTGGAGTTGCTTTAGGAGCCGGCACTTCGCCGTTGTCGGTCTTCAGGACCGGCTGACTGGTATCCGACAGTGTGTAGAGGTAGGCCAGTATCGGTTTATTCTGGTCGGTGCTGTAAGGGATGGTGCGGCTCCAGGACCCGCCGTCCGAAAGCGTGAACTTCCACCTGGTCAGCTTGCCCTTCTCGGTCAGCTTCAGCTCGTACTGCTCGGCGACCCGCTGGTGGTTGATGACCTGAAGCGTCGCCGTGGTGGACGGGATCGTGGCCGGGGGTGTGGGGTCCTTGGGGTTGATCAGCGGATCGGTCTCGGCCGGCGTCATCGTCAGCACGCTGAAGCCGGGAACCTTCTCCGCCTCGGCGTTCTTGACCGAGAAGCCAACCGACCCCAGTCCGATCAGGCCGGCCAAGCCGAAGACGGCGATGTGCACGGCGGTGAGCTTCCGGCGGGGAGGAGGCTGGTCGCGGCCCGCCTGCAGGCGGGGGTCCGGCAGCCGCGGGTCCGGCAGCCGCGGGTCGGACGGCTGCTCGCGCAGCCGCACGATCGCGGCCGCGACGACCCCGAGGAGAGTGAGGACCACCAGCAGGCCCACCCAGGCCGAACGCAGCAGCGGAATCCGCAGCCCGTAGAAGAGGAAGCCGCCCAGAATGGGCAGGATCAGGGCCAGGCCCGCACTGGTCACGACCCGCTCGATCCCGCTCAGCCGCTGGCTGAGGATTGCCTCCGACCACAGGTAGCCCGGGGCGAAGAAGAGCGCAACACCAAGGACGACCTGGAGCGGACCGGGCGCGTGGACCAGGTAGGCCGCACCGCCGAGGAGCGCGATGCCTCCGCCGATGAAGATGTCAAGATTTCGGTTGCGGTACATATCCCAGGCTCTGCAGGTTGTAGAAAACGATGTTCCCGTCGTCGTACACGCGGGACACACCGAGAATGTGGTCGTACTTGTTCAGCGCGGCGGGAGTGATCTTTTTGGTGGCGTAGGTGGTATCGCCCGGGAAGTAGTTCCCGGCCGGGGGCAGCGACTTGGTCAGCCGGGTATCCGTCTCCACGTACTGCACCTGCTGCGCGGAGGCGTGCTGCGCGATCGCGGGACTCCAGGTGTTGGTGGTGTACAGGTAGGTGATGACCTGCAGCGGGTCCTGGCCGCCGTAGCCGATCAGAACCGGGTAGATACCCGCGTCGGCGGCGATGTTTTTCCCCGGGCCGAGTGCCTTCAGGCTCCAGTAGGAGGCGACGATCTCCTCCTCGCCGACCGAGCTCTCGAAGCTGGCCACCAGGTGGGGGCCGGGCAGCCGTTCCCAGAAGGGCGGCCAGCCGTTAGCCAGCCCGTCCACCAGCAGCGAGACCACCGAGGCGACGATGATCGCGGTGACGGCGGCCCCCAGGCGGCGCACCGGGCGGCTGTTGACCAGCTTGGTCAGGGCGAGCGCGGCCAGCACGCTCACCGGGATGTAGACGAAGGTCGCGGCCCGCCCGGCCAGTTCCTGCCCGTCCGGGGTTCCCAGCCGGATGCCCAGGTCGACGAACCAGCCGAGCGAGCCCAGCATCATGCCGATGATCCACGGGTGGCGCCGGTGCCGCCGCCACGCCTGCCAGCAGCCGATGGCGATCAGCGCGGAGATGACCAGCAGGCCGAGCCCGCCCAGGACGGTATTGCTGAAGGGCGACGACGCCGTCACCGGGGCGTCGGAAGATCCCTTGTTCTGCAGCGCTTCGATGCCCTGGATGATGCCCGTCACCGTGGGACTGAAGTAATTGATGGTGTCGGGCGCGATGCGCCAGACCCACAGGACGATCGAGAGGAGGGAGATGGCCCCGAGGAGGCCGAACCTTCCCGCGGTGTTGCGGGAGCCGGTGAGCCGGCTGGCGACCGCCACCAGGATCAGGAACGCGGTGAGCATATAGCTGGTGATGTGATGGGTGATGACGGTCGCGAAGATGCACAGCACCGCGACGATGAACCAGCGCCTGCGGTCCTGGGGCGACTTCTCGATGGCCGACCGCAGGGCAGCGACCATGCACATGCCCAGGAAGGCGAGCGCGAGCGTCTCGTACACGAACATCGAGTTGAACGAGGTCAGCGCGGGGGCGCCGTAGTAGATCAGCAGCGCTATCCCGGCGATCCGGTGCGACCGGATGGCGACGCAGAAGGCCAGGTACAGAAACAGGATGAACAGCAGGTGGGCGATTCCGGCGACGATCAGGCCCGCTTCGAAGACCGGCAGCCCGGTCGCCGAGATCAGCGCGGAGGTGACCTCTTCGATACCGGGGTAATGCGTCCCGATCGGCAGGCCGTAGTTCGGCTCGAAGAGCTTTCCCGTCGCCAGCATGTTGGTGGTACCGCGCCAGTGCAGGAACTCGTCGTTGAAGGCGAACCCGAGCGGGCTGTAGTTGACCTTCAGCAGGTACTCGGCCACGGTCAGCACCGAGACCAGCGTGATCGCGCCCGCGTTGCTGAGCTGGCGCCGGCTGAGCAGCCGTCCGGCTATCGGCAGGATGATCAGCACCTGCCCGGCCCAGTAGAACGCGACTCCCGGCCCGCTGGCGCTGCCGGGCCCGGCCCGCCCGGCCCCGTAACC
>DASWUW010000280.1:0-7749 GCA_036406335.1 Trebonia sp. | reverse complement strand
GGCCTGTACCTGGCGCTGATCACGCTGATGCTGGCCGGCGGCGTCGCGGTCATCGAGGCCACGCTGAACTTCCCCAACGGGGGCGGCGGGTTCTCCGGCTACAACGGCTCCCTCACCCACATCCCGCAGATCCGGCGGCCGTCGTTCGCCGGGACCGACCCGGCGTTC
Source organism: Trebonia sp. (assembly GCA_036406335.1). Classification (GTDB taxonomy): domain Bacteria; phylum Actinomycetota; class Actinomycetes; order Streptosporangiales; family Streptosporangiaceae; genus Trebonia. Next base: position 7,581 of record DASWUW010000280.1, on the reverse strand, counting down.
TACCGGTTCTCGGTGATCACCGCGATCGTCATGTTCCTGCTGGTTTTCGCCCACCTGCGGCTGCGGCCGGGCCGGGCCTGGGCCGCGATCAGGCAGAGCGAGCCGTCCGCACTGGCGGCCGGCATCAACACCACGTTCTACAAAGTCTGGGCGATGGCCCTGGCCGCGTTTGTTACCGGCGTCGCGGGTGCGCTGCTGGCCGGCGCGGACCACGAGCTGTTCTCGATCGACTTCCCGATCCAGAACTCGATCAACCTGCTTGCGGTGGTGCTCATGGGCGGCGCCTTCAGCCTGGCGGGCGCGGTGATCGCCGCCTTCCTGCAGTCGTTCCTGCCCGCCCTGCTGCAGATCTGGGGGGTGCCCAACGACTGGCTGATCATTTTGTTCGGCCTCGGGGTCATGCAGGTGCTCGCCACCGCGCCCGGCGGGATCGCGGACCAGTTCCCCAAGGACATGAAGCGCCTCTACCGGCTGATCACCCGGCGGCGAGGACGCCCGGCGGCCGCGGCCGCGTCCAGGAGTACAGCCTCGGGAGGCTCGGCATGATCGAGGTCAAGGACCTGACCGTCCGGTACGGCGGCGTCACGTCCCTGGACGGGATGAACCTGCGGTTCGACCGGGGTGTCTGCGGTCTCATCGGCCCGAACGGCGCGGGCAAGACCACGTTCTTCAACGTGCTGTCCGGCTTCGTGCGCCCGGCTTCGGGCACGGTCACCGCCTTCGGCGACGACCTGCTGCGGATCACCCACTTCCGCCGGGCCCGGTGGGGGGTTCGCCGCACGTTCCAGACCGAGCAGGCGATCTCGGCGCTGACCGTGTACGACAACGTGGCGATGATCCACTCCCGCCTGCGGGGCTCCGCCCGCCGGGCCGACATCCTGGCGGCCATCGAGTTCGTCGGCGGCGGGGTCTCGCCCTGGGCGAAGGTAGGGTCGCTCACGGCCGGCCAGCGCCGCCTGGTCGAGGTGGCCCGCACGGTCGCGGGCAAGCCGCGGCTGGTCCTGCTGGACGAGCCGGCCGCGGGCCTGCCGGACGGGGAGACCAGCCACCTGACCGGGGTGATCAAGGCCATCCCGGAGCACACCGGGGCGCTCACCATCCTCGTCGACCACGACATGTCCCTGGTATCCGCGGTCTGCGAGACGACCGCGGTCCTCGACTTCGGCAAGCTGATCGCGTCCGGGGCCACCGCCCAGGTACTGCGGGAAGAGCACGTGATGCGTGCTTACCTCGGAACGGCGGAGGTATAAGGGATGCCGGCACTGGAACTGCGTGACATTACCATCGAGCGCGGCGGCCGGGCGGTGGTCAAGGACGTGACCATCACGGTACCCGCCGGGGAGGTCACCGCGCTGCTCGGCCCGAACGGCGCGGGCAAGTCCTCGCTGGTCCTGGCGGTCGGCGGCGTGCTCAAGCCCAAGCCGGGCGCGGTGCTGCTGGACGGCACCGAGCTGGCGGGCCGGCGTCCGGAGAAGATCCGGGCCGCCGGGGTCGCCATCGTGCCGGAGGGCCGCAGGCTGCTGCCCGACCTGTCGGTGGACGACAACATCAAGGTGGCCACCTATTCGCTGAGCAAGCAGGCCGCCGGCGAAGGGCGGGCCCGGGCCCTCGAGCTGTTCCCGCGGCTGGGGGAGCGGCTCACCGTGCCCGCCCGGCTGCTGTCCGGCGGCGAGCAGCAGATGGTGGTGCTGGCCCAGGCGCTCGTTTCCCAGCCGAAGTACATCCTCATCGACGAGCTGTCCCTGGGACTGGCCCCGGTGATCGTCAACCAGCTGATCCCGGTCATCCGCGCCGTCGCCGCCGGCGGCGTCGGCGTGCTGCTCATCGAGCAGTTCGCCACCGTGGCGCTGTCCCTCGCGACCGGCGCGCACGTCATGGAGGGCGGGGTGCTGCGTTACTCGGGGACCGGCGCTGAGCTGAAGGCCCGGCCTGAGCTGCTGCACTCCGCCTACCTGCTGCGCGGCGCCGCGGTGGCGCCGGCCGAGATGATCCAGGCGGCGGGGCTGGACGTGCCCGCGGGGGAGGAAGGCTAGCGGCCGGGCGCCTCGGGCTGGTCGAGTTCGCCCGCCGACAGCAGCCCCTGCGCCCCGCCGGCGTGGGCGAGCTTGGCCGAGGCGTAACGGACGGCGCGCCGCAGGGCGGTGCCGGGGTCCAGGCCGCGGGTGCAGCCGTCGATGAACGCGGCGCACCGGGCGTCGCCGGCCCCCAGGGTGATCCGCAGCCGGGGGTGACGGGGCTGGCTGGCGGTGAGGAAGGCGGCGACCGGGTCGTCGGCCGCGTGGCTGACGCACAGTTCGACGTGGCTGCCCAGCTTCCACAGAGCGAGCGCCTCGTTGTAGGCGGTGCCGGAGATACCCACGCTGATCTGGCCCGTGGTGAGGGCACGGTCGGGTTCGTAGGTGACCGGGAACGGGCCGACCGGGATGACGACCTCCAGGTTGGCGTTCCCGAAGACCGCGATCCGGCGCGGGCGTCCCGCGGCCGCCGGGCCGTCCGGGTGCGCGCTAGGTGCCCGACCCGCTCGGCACCTGGTCCCCGCGGCGGGAACCGCCTTCCGGCTGGTCCTCCGCTGCCCCGGAGCCGTCCTCGGCCATCAGCGGGGAACGCGCCAGCGCGATCACCCCGGCCACGATCACCCCGGCGCAGGCCGCCTCGCCCGGGATGTACCAGCCCCGCCTGACCTGCTCGTGGAAGACCAGCACGCCCCACAGCACGGAGATCAGCGGGTCGGACAGGGTCAGGCCCGGCTGTGCGGCGATGAGCTGGCCGGCGTTGAGCGCGGACTGGGTCAGGAACATCCCCAGCACCCCCGTCGCGACCATGGCGTAGATCGGCCAGTCGGTGAGCGCGTGCCCGATGCCCCCGCTAAAGGTTCTGGTCATCGCCTTCATCAGGGCGGCGGTCAGCCCGAAGGCCGACCCGGCCGCGACCGCCAGCAAGGCCGCCCGGAACGAACCGCTCTTGTCATCGGGGTGCTCGCCGCCGGCGGCCGGCCCGCGGCCGCGCCGGAAAGAGCCGCGGCGGGCCAGCAGAACCAGCAACCCGACGAGCACGAGGTTCGCCCCGATTCCGGCCCCCCACATGAACCAGGACACCTGGGGAGCCGCCCCCTCGGCCGGCGCGAGCAGGTACAGCAGCCCGCCGAGCCCGGCGGTCATGGCGGCCGCCGGCAGCCATTCCCGCGGTCCCAGCCGCTGCCGGAACACCCGGGAGGCCAGGATCAGCGTGAGCGGCAGTTCCAGGACCAGGACGGGCTCGACCAGGGAGAGGCTCCCGCTGCCGAGCGCGGTGGCCTGCAGCAGGAATCCGGCGGTGATGGCCGCGATCCCGCCGAACCACACCGGCATGTGCAGCAGGTCCCAGATTTGCCGCAGGCTCATGTTCTCCCGCTGGGGGATGCGCTTGTTCGCCTTGCGCTGCAGTACGGAGGAAACGGCGTTGGCGCACGCCGCCAGCACCGCGAGGGCATAGGTGAGCACGGGACTCCTTCAGCTGGAAGGGTAGCCGCCTACCCGTCCCGGGACTGCTGATGCCAAACGACGGGCACGAGTCATCTCGGCGGCGGCGGGCTGTCCAGGATGCCGCGGTAGCGTTCGCGGACCTGCTCCCAGCGCCAGTGGCCGGCGCGGTCCTGGCTGCCCCGCAGCTCCTCCTCGATCAGGGGGAAGATGTCGTAGGACCAGATGCGCCGCAGCGCGTCATCCGACAGGCCGGCCCGCATGAAGTGGCTGGGCCCGAGCAGCCGGTGCTCGCCGACCAGGGGCAGCAGTTCGGCGTTGACGGCGTCCAGGAAGTCCGCGATCGCGGCCCGGCCGTTGCCGTCGGCGAGCCAGCACCGCAGCAGGTCCTTCATCATCCCGCGGTGCGGGAAGAAGGGAACGAAGTGGAACCGGCGCCGCAGCGCGGGATCGATCGGCGCGGCCGACCGGTCGGCGGTGTTCATCGTGCCGATGATCTTCAGGTTGGCCGGCAGCCGGAACGGCTCCTGCGGCCGGTACAGGGTCCGGGCGGACCGGTCCCGGTGCTCGAGCAGAAACAGCAGCTCGCCGAGTACCCGGGGAAGGTTGGCCCGGTTGATCTCGTCGATGACCAGAACGAACGTCTTGTCCTCGGCTTCGTGCGGCGCCGCTTTCTCGGCGATCGCCATCAGCGGGCCGCTGGTCCGCCGGTAAGCGACCTGCCTGGCCGGGGTCGCCGCCGGGCGCAGCCCCTCGAAGAAGGCCTCGTAGGTGATGCCAGGGTGGAACTGGACTACCGACACGCGGCTGGCGTCGCCGTCCGCCATGGCGGTAGCCAGCTCGACGGCCAGGTAGGTCTTCCCGGTACCAGAAGGCCCGTACAGGACAACCTGCCCCTTGTCGTCCAGCAGTTCCCTGATTTCGTCCAGCACGCCCCGGTCGACGTGCAGCCTGGCGGCGGCGGCCTCGATGGGGTCAACGGGCGGCCCCGGGGAAATCTCCTCTTCCTCCGCGGCGTCTCCGGGCTCGGACCGGGACGGCAGGCCGGCCCGGGCGGCGAGGTTCTCCCAGTCGCTGTCGATCCATCCCGGCGGCCGTTCGGTCAGGCCGGCCAGGTGCCGGACCGCGGCGTAGGCGTCGGGCCGGCCCGCCAGCGGCACGTCCCAGGCGCGGCTGTCCCGGACGAGCTCGTCCAGAAAGGCCAGCAGGCGGTCGCGGGTGCGGCCGGGAGAGGCGTCCCGGGGTTCGGCGCCCCATCCGGCCAGGTGCCAGGCGCGGCGGACGCCCGGGAGCCCGTCGGCGAGGAACAACTCGTCGTCGCATCCAGGGAAGGACGCAGCTTCCGGGGCGGGGCGGCCGACGCCGACGTGGCAGTACTCCATCCAGCGGAGGAACGATTTCCAGTCCTTCTTGTTCTTCCACCACAGCCGCACCAGCCAGTCGTCGTACCAGTCGAAGCCTTCCCCGTACTGCGGTGTCAGGGCGGCCCGGACCGCCAGCAGCCGCCGGTCAATGTCCGGGCTGGTCCCGGCGGCGTCCCCGAACCTCGTGGTGATGCGCTGCTTGTGCTCGGCCGAAACGACCAGGTCGAACACGGCCGGGTGGGTCAGGTGCAGGACGGCCGTCTGCGCGCCGCCGGCCGGCGGCGCGTCGACCTGGCCGGTGAAGTCTTTCAGCGTCCAGGGGTCAGCGGCCAGCGCCTGCCGCTGCCGCTCCGTCAGCTCCTTCCAGGCCGCCGAGAACCGGATCAGCCAGGTGATCTGCGTAGCGCGGCGCATCAGGGCCGGCTTGCCCGGGTGGACCAGCCCGGGTGCCATCGCCGCCGCCACGTCGGCCGGGACGCCGGCCGGAGCCGGCATCCAGCCCAGGATCGTCTCGAGGATGCCGACCTTCGCCGACGCGGAGAGTGCCCCGGTCCCGATCGTGAGGAAGTGCACCGCGTGCAGCTCCGCCATCAGCTGCTTGGCTTCCGGCGACACTCCCGCGACCTGATCACGGAGCTTTTCCTCGTACCGCCGGCCGGGCGCGCTGTCCGGGCGGCCCGCCAGCGCGAGCTCCAGCTCCTGCAGGTGCTCCCCGGTCCAGACCGGCGTCCCCGGGGTGAACAGCGAGTCTCCCGGGCCGAGGATCTTCGTCATCCACCGGGCGTGCAGCGCGTAGATCGCCCCCGCGTCTACGCTCCTGGAAACAGCCATGCTTGTCACCCCCCGTGGCAAAAAGGTCGCAGCGCGATCAAAAGTACGCTGACGGGGGGCTGCCGCGCGCGGCAACCGCAGGAACGGCCCGGCGTCGGCGGCCGAGCGCGGGCAGTACGGCGCGGTGGATACGCGGTGGATACGTAGTGACCCGGGAAATCGCTCCGGCAGCGACCGAGCAGTCACGTAGGCTCGACCCGGCGGGGCGAAGTCAGCCGCCGGGAAGTCCTGGACGGAACCGAGGTCGGGGGTCATGACGGGCGGCAGGCGGGGTATCGCGGGTATCGCGGTTGTCCTCGCCGCGCTCCTCGCGCTGTTCCTGGCGCTGCGCGGGCCCGGCGGCGGCCACCCGGCGGCAGCGGTGCTGAACGAGACCTCGCCGGCGGCCGCCCCCGGCGGCCCGGCCGCCGCGGACGGGGCGCCCCGCCCGGGGCCGTCCGGCTCGTCCCGGCCGGCCGCTACTTCCGCGCAGTCCGCTCCCGTCTCGCCCGCCGGGCACGCCGACCCGCTGGACGGCGCCGCCGCCGCCTACGCGGCGGACCGCTCCGGCACCGTGCTGGCGGCCGTCTACGACGTGCGGACCGGCCAGTCCTGGCGGCTGGGGGACGGGCGGGCGCAGGCCGAGGCCAGCGTCGTCAAGCTGGACATCCTGGAGACACTGCTCGCCCGGAACGGCGGTACGGCGCTGCCGGCGGGTGAGCAGAACCTGGCCCGGGCAATGATCGAGGACAGCGACAACGACTCGGCCACCAGCCTGTGGGACGAGGCGGGCGCGGCCACGGGCGTCGGCGCCTACAACCAGCGGGCCGGGCTGACCCGGACGGTCCCGTCCCAGTGCGTGACCTGCGCGGGATTCCCCTGGCCGGGCTGGGGCCTGACCACGACCGTGCCCTACGACCAGCTCACCCTGCTGAAGCAGCTGGTGGTCCCGGGACCGCGCCCGCTGCTGTCGGCCGCCCAGCGGTCCTACGCGCTGTCCTTGATGGAGGACGTCACTCCCGACCAGCGCTGGGGCGTCTCCGGAGGCGTTCCCGCCGGGGTGACGGTGGCGCTGAAGAACGGCTGGCTCCCGCTCGACGCCGCCAGCGCCGACTGGCAGGTCAACAGCGTCGGCTGGGTCTCCGGCGACGGCCGCGACTACCTGATCGCCTTGCTGACCACGGGCAACCCGAGTATGCAGTACGGCCAGGACACGATCAGCGCCCTGTCCTCGATCATCTGGTCGGCGCTGCGCTGAGCGGGACGGTTAAAGCTGGTTCTGCTGGTACCGCTGGAGGCCGTACTTGGTCGCGACCGGGTTCCACTGGTCAGCGAAGGCGGTCTTCCACTTCGTGGCGTCCTGGTCCGGGGTTACCGTTTCCTGGTACCCGGGGTCGCTGGTGTCGTTGGCGACGCAGCCCTGGCTGACCTCGTCGGCCGCCCACTTGGCGTAGCCCTGGTCGGCGGCGGCCGACGCCTGCCAGGCCTTGGTGAGGTCAGTGAGCAGCGCCGGGGGCAGCGAGGAGCGGCCGGGCAGGCTGGAGAGGCTGGCCAGCAGCTTCCGGCGCGAGCTCGCCGCGTCGTCGAAGACCTTCGCGTCCGAGTCCAGGCTGGGGCCGCAGGCCCCGATGTCGCGGGCGGCGCTGACGATCGCGCTGCGGTCGGAGCCGCTCTGGGACAGCATGGTGGCCACGCTCGTCGCGGCCTGCCGCTCGCTCACCGCCGAGGCCGACGGGGACGCCGCGGGCGACCCGGCGCCGCCGGACGCGGCCGGGCTGGCGGACCCGGCCGGGCCGGCCGCCGTGCCCGAGAGGGATCCTCCGGGGGAGGCCGGCCGGCTGGCCGGGCCGGCGGCACCGGGTGTGGCCGAGCGGCTGAACGGGTGGGCAAGCAGCACCGCCGCCCCGCCGCCGATCAGCAGCAGAGGCAGGATGATCCACAGGGCCCGC
>DASWUW010000279.1:0-6338 GCA_036406335.1 Trebonia sp. | reverse complement strand
CTGCTGCTGATCTTCCGCAGCCCGATCATCGCGCTGCTGCCGCTGATCGTGATCGCGGTCGTCTCCCAGGTCGCGACCGGACTGATCAGCGAGGTCAACCGCGCCCTGCACCTGAACCCCGACAGCTCGGTCAGCACGCTGCTGATCGTGGTGCTGTTCGGCATCGGGACGGACTACTTCCTGTTCCTGATGTTCCGCTACCGGGAGCGGCTGCGCCTAGGCGAGGATTCCAAGCAGGCGATGGTGTCCTCGGTGGCCCGGGTCGGCGAGGTCATCGCCTCGGCCGCGGGGGTCGTCATCGTCGCGTTCCTCGCTCTGCTGCTGTCCACGCTGAGCCTGTTCCGCTCGCTCGGGCCGACGCTGGCCATCGCGGTCGCGGTCACCCTGGTCGCCGGGCTGACCCTGGTCCCGGCGGTGGTGTCGCTGCTCGGCAAGCGGGTCTTCTGGCCGTCCAAGGCCTGGCAGCGGGAGCCGAAGGGGGCCCGGTTCGCCGCCGTCGGCGGCGCCGTGGGCCGGCGTCCGGCCGTGTTCGCGGCGGTCTCCGGCCTTATCCTCACCGGGCTCACCCTGGGCGCGCTCAACTTCAAGCCGACGTTCGACCTGGCCTCGTCCGGGATCCCGGCCCGGGCGGAGTCCGTGACCGCGCTGGCCACGCTGGAGAAGGGGCTGCCGCCGGGCGCGACCGACCCGACCGAGATCTACCTGCACGCCGGCCGGGGCTCCCTGTCCGCCGCCGAGGTCAGCGCTTACGGCGCCAAGCTCAAGACCATGCCGGGCGTCGGCGCGGTGGCGCGGCCGGCGGTGAGCAAGGACGGCGCGACCGCCGCCTACCCGGTCACGCTGTCCTACAACCCCGACTCCACCGCCGCCGTCAGCCTGGTCAAGAACCAGCTGGCGCCGGACGCGCACGCGGCCGCCCCGCCGGGCGCGTACGCACTGGTGGGCGGGACCACGGCGGTGTTCGCCGACATCCAGCGGGCGGTCAACCACGACTACAAGGTGGTGTTCCCGGTCGCCGCGCTGATCATCTTGCTGATCCTCGGGCTGCTGCTGCGCAGCGCGGTGGCACCGTGGTACCTGATGGTCTCGGTCGGCCTCGGGTTCGGGGCCACGCTGGGCGCGTCGGTGCTGGTGTTCCAGACCTTCGCCGGCCAGGCGGGCCTGGTGTTCCTGCTGCCGGTCTACATGTACGCCAGTCCGGTCCGGCCATCGGGGCGGCGGGACTGATCCTGGCGGGCACGTTCGCGTCGCTGACCCTCGCCGGGAACCAGGTCCTGGCCCAGATCGGGTTCGCGGTCTCGGCCGGCATCGCGCTGGCGGCGTTCGTGATGTCGATGTTCTTCTCGCCAGCCTCACCGCGCTCATCGGCAACCGGGCCTGGTGGCCGGGCCACTCGGGGCGTCCGCAGGCTCAGCCGAAGGTGAACGAGTAAGCCGTCAGGCCCGGGAAAAGCCGGATGCTCACCGCGCCGGCGCCAGGCTCAGCCCGCGGCCGGGGCCGACCGGCGGCGGCAGTCGGCGCAGCGGCCGGTGACGGCGAAGCGGTGCGGGTTGATGGCGAAGCCGTACCCGGCGTCCGCAAGGCGGATCAGGTCGGCGAACATGGTCCCGGGAACCTCGGTCATGGACCCGCACTCCTCGCAGGCCAGGTGGCCGTGGGCGGCGGAGGCCAGGTGGTACGTGGCCGGGCCGCTGCCGAGGCGGGTGCTGTCGACGACGCCGAGCCGCTCCAGCTCTTCCAGGTTGCGGTAGATGGTGGACAGGTGCACGTCCGGGGCGCGGTCGTGCACCTCGGCGGCAAGGTCCTCGGCGCTGCGGTGCCCGCCGCTGGCGAACAGCGCGTCCAGCAGCAGCCGGCGGGCGGGCGTGGCCCGGCCCCCGTGCGCGCGCACCAGGGCCAGGACGTCCTCGACCGGGTTCCCGCCGGAGCGTCCCGCCGTCGCAGCCGGCGCATCCTTACCCATGCCCTCAGGGTATAGCAGCCCGGCACTGTTGCGATTATTCGCTATTGCGAAACGAGCGGTTACTCGGCGGCGGCCTCGGCTGCTGCCACCGCCTGACGGGTGTCCCACTTCTGCTCGATCTTGCCGAAGTGCCAGATGGCCAGGGCGGCGATCCAGGTCAGCACGAAGATCCCGACGATCACGAACCCGGCCTTGTTGATGTTGAAGTTACCCATGAAGGTCCAGAAGCCGCCGCCGAGGCCGTATTCCTGGCTGATCAGGCCGAGGATCTCGATGGTGCCGACGAAGAAGGCGACGAACACCGACAGGCCGGTGACGGTCAGGTTGTAGTACACCTTGCGCACCGGCTTGGCGAAGGCCCAGTCGTAGGCGAAGTTCATGAAGCAGCCGTCGATGGTATCGAACAGGCACATGCCCGCGGCGAACAGCAGCGGCAGCGAGAGGATCGCGTAGAACGGCAGCCCGGAGACCACCGCCGACCCGGCCAGCACCAGCAGCGCGACCTCGGTGGCGGTGTCGAAGCCAAGACCGAACAGGATCCCGATCGGGTACATCTTCCACGGTGCGTCGGCCCGGCGGGCGATCGGCCCGAGGAAGCGGTTCATCAGGCCGCGCTTGTCCAGCTGGGCGTTGAGCTCCTCGTCGTTGTAGCGGCCGCTGCGCATCTCGCGGAACACCTTCACGATCCCGACCAGGATGACGACGTTCAGCAGCGCGATGACGTACAGGAACGTGCCCGACACCCCGGTGCCGATGATGCTGGTAACGTTATGCAGCCCGGAGTTGCCGTTCTTGACCTGCTCGTCCAGGGCCCGGATGCCAAAGTTGAGCAGCAGCGCCAGGACGAACACCACGCTGGAGTGGCCGAGGGAGAAGAAGAACCCGACCGACAGCGGGCGCTTGCCGTCGCTGACCAGCTTGCGGGTGGTGTTGTCGATCGCGGCTATGTGGTCGGCGTCGAAGGCGTGCCGCATGCCCAGGGTGTAGGCCAGGATGCCGGTGCCGAAGCCGAAGATCTGGGTGTTGGTGATGTGGTAGTGCCCGCCCACCGCCGCCGCCAGCAGGGCCCAGCCGGCGACGTTCAGGCCGATGACCACGGCCACCATGACGCCGGCCCGGGCCCACTCCCGGGGTGTCAGCCCGCTTCTGATCCGTGCCAGCCGTGCGCTCACCCTCGCCACTGACCGCCGCCTTCCTCCGGGAACGCCTGATCAGGGACAGTCTAGAGACACCTGCGAGAGAGTTGCAATAACGGGCAACTTGTAGCTGCGCAGATACACCTCTTGCGGGAGATAGTCACCTGCGTACTGATCTCACCGAGGTCAGGACCGGGTGCGAGGTAAGTGCGAGGGCCGCCGGGGCGGGCCGAGTGGAACGGCCCGCCCCGGCGGCCTGGATAAGCGGTAAAACCCGGTCAGCCGCTCGTGTGGAGCTGGCCGTTGACGCCCGCGGGGAAGAACCCGCCGGAGTTCGCGACGTTGGGGGTGAGGTAGACGATGTTGAGGACCCGCCCCGGAGTGCGGCCGTAGGCCAGCCCGTTGCCGTCGGTCGGCACGATGTTGGCCTTGCCCATCACCGTGACCCCCTGGTCGTCCATGCCCGGCCCGTCGAGGCGGGTGCGCGCCAGCGAGATCGCGTTAGCCGCCGAGGCCAGGCCCCGCTCGAACAGGACGGTACGGATGTTGGCCGCGTGGTAGGCCTCGACCGCGAGGATGCCGGCGGCCGCCCCCAGGTAGGTCTTGTTGGAGATCAGCGGCGCGGCCCCCTTGTAGGCGGTGACGCCGACGTCCTCGAAGATGAACGCGCCGAGCAGGAAGTTGTTCTCGTTGGCGTAGGGGTCGAAGGTCTGCCCGGGCTTGATCAGGCCCGCCGCGGTCGCCGCCGCGGTGAAGCTCTGCTTGATGTTGATGGCCGGCCGGGCCACCGCCGCGCCGCCCAGGGCGCCGCGCAGAAACGCGACGTGCTCGTACTCGTCCTTGGCGATCTCGGTGGCGAACTGCTTGATGGACTGGCTCTTGAACGGCACCGCGGAGCCGCCCTGCACCGGTCCGAGCTTTCCCTTGCCGCTAGTCAGCGAAGCGGGCAGCCCGTGCCCGTATACCGCGTGGTAGTAGAACTCGGCCTCGAGGTACTCCAGGTTCAGGGCGAAGTTGAGGATGGCGCCGTCCGAGATCGCATTCGCGCTCGAGACCGTGTCGGCCCGGGCGGAGGGCGCGGCGGCCGCCCCGGCCAGGCCGGCGCCCACCACGCCGAGACCAGCGGCGTTGGCGGTCTTCATGAACCGCCGCCGGTCGGCGGGATTTTCGGCGCTCCGGTCAATCAGGTCACGCACGAAGGTCTTACCGAACATTCAAGATCCCCCTAGGTCTGGCTACACTCTGTAGTCAGTCCGTCACCACTATACGCAGGCGGTTTGCCGAGGCAAGGGCTTCGGGTGGACCGGCCGGCCAAGCTTTGATAACTAGAGGTAGCCGGAGGGCCGAGCCGGCTAGCGCGGCCTGCCCTGCTGGAACAAGGCGACCGCCTTCTCGACCCGGCGCTGCCGGGTCTCCGCGGTCTTGGCCGCGGTGACGTTGTCCGCGTGATAACGCCGCAGGCTGGGGGACAGCCGGGCGAAGAACGCCCCGGCGGCCGGGTCGGCCGCCAGCGCGGCGGCCAGGTCGCCCGGCACGCTGATCTCGGCCGGGCCGTCGGCGAGGGTCAGCACCACGTGCACCGGGGCGTCCGCCCGCAGGCCGGTTTCCTTCCGGATCGCGGCGCTGACGCTGATCAGGTGCCTGCCGCCCATGACCCCGACGGTGTTCCGGTACTCGTAGCCGTTCACGTTTACCAGCACGGCCGGCCGCCGCCCGGCGCCGAGCTGCTCGATGAGCTCATCCGGGACCACGATGCCGGTGTTGCTGCCGATCCCGGTCAGCGTGGTGTCGAACGTGACGCTCGCGGTCATGGCCGTCCCCTTGAGAACTAGACTGTCCAGTACCGTAAGGATAGCCCGGACCGTCCGGTACGGCCAGGGATGCGCGGCTGGCGGGAGGACGTGATGCCGGGTGGGGCGGAGGGCGGCCGGTCGGCGCGCAAGCGGCAGGCGATCACGGCCGCCGCGACGGCGCTGTTCCTGCGCGACGGCTACCGCAGCACCAGCATGGACCAGGTCGCCGCCGGCGCCGCCGTGTCCAAGCAGACCGTCTACAAGCAGTTCGCGGACAAGGAACAGCTCTTCCGGGACATCGTGCTCGGCGTGACCGCCAGCTCCGAAGCGATCATCGCCGGCCTGGCCGCGGTGCTGGGCGGCGCCGAGGTGTCCTCTCCGGATGAGCTCCGGGCGGTGCTGACCAGCTTTGCCCGGCGGCACCTGGACGGCGTGCTGCAGCCGTCCGTCCTCGCGCTGCGGCGGCTGGTCATCGCCGAGGCGGAACGGTTTCCCGACCTGGCCGGGGCCTACTTCGAACGGGCCCCCGCGCGCGCCGTGGACCTGATCGCGGACGCCGTAGCCGCCTGGACCGCCCGCGGGCTGCTGGCCGCGGCCGACCCCCGTCTCGCGGCCGCGCATTTCGCCTACCTGGCGGTGGCGATCCCGCAGGACCGGGCGCAGTTCTATCCCGGCGATTTTCCCGCTCCGGCCGAGCGGGACCGGCTCGCGGCGGAAGCGGTCCGGGTCTTCCTGGCCGCCTACGGCGGGCCGTAACCGGGGACCGGGGTCTCGCCGGGCGGCGGCCACGGTCCGCTTCACCCGCTGAGGCCCGGATTCGTCGGACGGCGTTGCTAGCCTCTCTCTCAGAGGTGAACAACGATGCTGGTGATCCACGGGAGCTGGGCGTACGGCGCGCTCCAGGTCTGGGCGGAGGATTCCGGGCGGCCCGTGCAGGCGCCGCCGCGCGGCGGGCGGCCGTCCCGGGCTCCCCGCCCGCACCCGTACGCCGCGGCGCCGGACGGGCTGGCCGACGCGCTGACGAGCCTGCTGGCCGCGGGTCCGGCGGCCGGCCGGCCCGGCCAGGCGGTCGATGACGAGGTCACCCTGCGCCTGCCGTCGACCGCGGACGGCCCGCTGCCCTCACCGGAACTCCCCGCCCCGGCGGCCGCCGCCGACCGCGACCCGCCCGCCGCCCGCCGCGTCGCGCTGGCCCGCTGGCGGGTGCCGGTGCTGGTGTTCGAGCCCGAGGCGGCCCTTCCGCTGCTGACCGCCCTGGCCGGGCTGACCCCGGGGGACGTGGTGGCCGGCGCCTCGGTCGGCTACCTGGACGCCGCGGCCCGGTTCGCCGCCGACCTGGCCGCCCGGGGCCGGGTGCTGCCCGCGCTGACCGAGGAAGACGGCGGCTACGCGGCCCGCTGGCGGCCGGTGCTGTCCGCCGCCGACGCCCGGCACGCCCGCGAGCTG
>DASWUW010000278.1:0-5256 GCA_036406335.1 Trebonia sp. | reverse complement strand
CCCGGGTGTGCCCAAACGTCCACTGTCCCGTCCGCGGAGATGACCCACCGGATAACAGCAACAAGCGCGGAGCGCAGGCCGGCCCGCGAATCGTGCGGCGAGCAATCGGCGCCAGCAGCGGGCAACAGGAGCGGCAGCGGGCCAGGGCAGTGGCAGCGGCGGCGGCGGTCAGGCGAGGCTGGCGGCCCAGCGGGCGTGCAGGTCGGCGTATTCGCCGGTGCCGCGCATCAGCTCGGCGGGGGTGCCGTCCTCGGTGACCTCGCCCGCCCGCAGCACCAGGACCCGGTCGGCGATCGCCACCGTGGACAGCCGGTGGGCGATGATCAGCGCCGTCCGCCCTGCGAGCACGGTGCGCAGCGCGGACTGGACCAGGCGCTCGGACGGGATGTCGAGCAGCGCGGTGGCCTCGTCCAGCACCAGGACGGAGGGCGCCGCGATGAACGCGCGGCAGAACGACAGCAGCTGCCGCTGGCCCGCCGACAGCCTCCCGCCGCGCTTGCCGACCAGGGTCGCGTAGCCGTCGGGCAGCGCGGCGATGAACGGGTGGGCTCCGATCGCCCGCGCGGCCGCCTCGACCTCCGCGTCCGCCGCCGACGGCCGTCCCAGCCGGATATTCTCCGCGACCGTGCCTTCGAACAGGAACGACTCCTGGGTGATCAGCACCACCTCGCGGCGCAGTTCCGCGTCGGGCAGCGCGCGCAGGTCGGTCCCGTCCAGCAGCACCTGCCCCGCGTCGGGGTCGTAGAACCGGGCCAGCAGCCGGGCCACCGTGGTCTTGCCCGCGCCGGTCTCGCCCACCAGGGCGACGGTCTGCCCGGCGGGGATGTCCAGGTCGAGTCCGGGCAGCACGACCGACTTGCGGTAGCCGAACCGGACCCCGGAGAACTGCACCCGGCGCCCGCTGGCCGCCGAGGGGAGCGGGGCCGGGGTCACCGGCTCGGGCACCGACGACTCCTCTTCCAGCACGCCGGAGATCTTCTCCAGCGCCGAGGCGGCGCTCTGGAAGGTGTTGTAGAACTGCGAGACGTCCTGCAGCGGGTCGAAGAAACGCTGCAGGTAGAGCAGGAACGACGCCAGCACGCCGATCTTGATGTCGCCGTCGAGCACCCGCAGCCCGCCGTAGCAGAGCACCACGCCGGTGATGACGTTCCCGACCAGCGCGATGCCCGGCGCGAAGATCGCGTTGACCTGCGACGACCGCTTGCTGGCCTGGGCGTAGTCACCGGACAGCGCGTCGAAGATCTCCTCGTTGCGCCGCTCCCGGCGAAACGCCTGCACCGCTCGCAGCCCGCCGAAGGTTTCCACGAAGTGCACGATGACCAGCGAGTTCGCCTCCCTGATCCACCGGTAGGCGACCGTCGACCGCCGCCGGAACCAGAGCGACAGCCACACCAGCGGGATGAACCCGCTCAGCACGACCAGGGCCAGCGGCCAGTCGAGCAGCAGCATGCCGGTGCCGACCAGCACGCAGGACAGCACCGCCGTGATCAGCCCGTCCAGGCCCTCGTCGAACAGGTCCGAGATCGCTTCCACGTCGGAGGTCTGCCGGGAGATCACCCGCCCGGAGGTGTACGACTCGTGGAAGGACACCGGCAGCCGCAGCAGGTGGGCGAACAGCCGGCGCCGCAGTTCGAGCACCACCGCCTGGCCGAAGCGCCCGGTCGAGATGACGAACACCCGGGTAGCGCCCGCCTGCACCAGTATGGTCAGCCCGAAGACCACGGCGATCCGCACCAGCGGCACCGCGTCCGCGTTCTTGACCAGCGGCGGTATCCCGTTGTCGATCGCGATGCCGATCAGCCAGGGCCCGGCCAGCGAGGTCAGCGACGCCACCACGATCGCCGTGGCGGTCAGCGTGACCGCCCGCCGGTGCGGCCGCAGCAGGCTGGCCAGGAGCCGGCGGCTGCGCTTGCGCAGCAGCGCCTCCAGCGGCGCGGAGACCTCGTCGACGCTCTCCGCCGCGACGCCGCGCCAGGACGGGCCGGCCGGGCCCGCGGGCGCGGGCTGCGGCCCGGCCGTCGCCCGCGTCGTTTCCGTGGTCATCCGGCCACCTCCTCCATCGTCATCAGGTCCGCGTAGCGGGGCTCGGCCGCCATCAGCTCCCGGTGGCTGCCCACGGCGGCGATGATCCCGCCGTCGAGCAGCGCGACCCGGTCGGCCAGCGCGACCGTGGACGGCCGGTGCGCGACCACCAGCGCCGTCACCCCGGCCAGCAGCTCGTGCAGCGCGGCGGTCACCCGCTCCTCGGTCTGCACGTCCAGGGCGGACAGCGGGTCGTCGAGGATCAGCACCTCCGGCCGGGACAAGATCGCGCGGGCCAGCGCGACCCGCTGCCGCTGCCCGCCGGACAGCGCCATGCCCTGCTCGCCGATCCGGGTGTCGAGACCCCAGGGCAGGTCGTAGGCGAACCGGGCCTGCGCCGCGGTCAGCGCCGCCTCGACCTGGTCGTCGGTGGCGTCGGCAGCGCCGAAGGTGACGTTCTCCCGCACGCTGGCGGAGAACAGCGTGGCCTCCTCGAACGCGCACCCCACAGCCGCGCGCAGCTCCGGCAGCGGGATGTCCCGCACGTCGGTGCCGTGCAGCAGCACGCGTCCCCCGGTCACGTCGGCCAGCCGCGGCACCAGCTGCAGCAGCGTCGTCTTGCCCGACCCGGTGGCCCCGGTGATCACGAGCGTCTCTCCCCGCGCCACTTCGAGGTTCACGCCCCGCAGCACCGGCTCGGTGCCGCCCGGATAAGCAAACGACACCTGCTCGAACCGAACGTGCGCATGCTCCGCCCCCGCCGTCACCCGCCTCCGGCAGGCGGGCTGCTCGCGGCTGGTGATCGCCGGGTCGGTGTCGAAGATCTCGAGTACCCGCTGGGCGGCGGTGGCGGCCTCCTCGCCCGAGGCGAGCACGTAGCCGAGCGCCTCGACCGGCCAGACCAGCTGCAGGGCCAGGGTGACAAACGCGACCAGCGCGCCGATGGTCATGCTGTGCTGGCTGACCGCGATCGCGCCGAGGAGGACGGCAACGGCGATGACGGCGTTCGGCACCAGGTCGAGGGTGGACCAGACCGTGCCCAGCAGCCGGGCCATCCCGATCCGGGTCTGGCCCAGGCGGGCCGCCTGGGCCAGGTGCTTGCGGCCGGCCTCGGGACCGCGGCCCAGCGCCTTGAGCACCCGCACCCCGGACGAGGCCTCCTCGACCAGCGTGGTCAGGTCGCCGTCCTGGTCCTGGGCCCGGCGGGCCAGCACCTTGTAGCGGCGCTCGAAGATCGTGCAGAACACCAGCACGGGGGCGAACATGGCTCCCGTGATCAGCCCCAGCCACCAGTTCAGCGTGATGAGCAGGCAGGTCACGGCGGTGAAGGTCATCACCGAGATGAACAGGAACACCACGCCGAAGCCCGCGAACCGCCGGATCGAGCCGAGGTCGGTGGTCGCGCGGGACAGCAGCTGCCCGGACTGCCACTCGTCGTGGAAGGCCGGGTCCAGCCGTTGCAGGTGCCGGTAGAGGTCGTTCCGCAGCTGCTTTTCCATGTCGGCGACGGCGTTCCCCTGGACCCAGCGGCGGATCAGGCTGAGCACGGCGGAGCCCGCGCCGAGACCGATCGCCAGCAGGCCGATGGGCAGCAGCAGGCCGCGTTCATGGCGGCCGATGGCGTCGTCGATGACGACCTTGGCCAGCAGCGGGATGGTGATGTCGGCGGCCTCGACTACGACCGCGGCCAGGATCATGCCGATCAGCTGGCGGCGGTAGGGGCGCAGGTAAGGGCGCAGCCGCCAAAGGGCGGCGACTGGGCTTTGTGACACCGGGCCGAGCCTAATCGGGAGGTTTTCCGCTGTCACCTGGTTTTGCCCGCCGAATATGAGTTAACTGCAGCCTCGCGCGCCCGAGGGGTGATCTGTATGCTGATGCCCGATCAGCCGCTTCGCTGGCCGTTCCCGGCAACGGGGAGGCTGACTGGAGGAACACGGGGAGTTGACTGCTGGCATCGGCGACGGCGCGCCTGGATCCGCCTCCTTTGACGTCGCCGCGGTGCGCGCCCTTTACCCGGCGCTCACCGACGGCCACGCCTACCTCGACGGCGCCGCCGGGACGCAGGTCCCCGCCTCGGTGATCGAGGCCATCGCGGCCGCCTACCGGGCGGGTATCGGCAATCTGGGCGGCGCGTTCGCCGCCAGCGGCCGTTCCGGCGCGATCGTGGCCGCGGCCCGGGCCGCGGTCGCGGACCTGGTCGGCGCGTCCCCCGAAGGCGTCGTCTTCGGCCCCAGCGCCACCTCGCTCGCCTACCGGATCGCCGACGCGCTGTCGCGCGGGTGGACCGCGGGGGACGACATCGTGGTGTCCCGGCTTGATCACGACTCGAACGTGCGGCCGTGGATCCAGGCTGCCGGGCGGGCCGGGGTCACGGTCCAGTGGGCCGAGGCCGACCTGGTCACGGGGGAGCTGCCCGCCGCGCAGTACGCGGAGCTGGTCGGTCCGCGCACCCGGCTGGTCGCGGTGACCGCCGCCAGCAACGCGATCGGGACCAGGCCGGACGTGGCCGCGATCGCCGGCTGCGCGCACGCGGCGGGCGCGCTCTGCTACGTGGACGGGGTGCACGCCACCCCGCACGTGCCGGTGGACGTGACCGCACTGGGCGCCGACTTCTACACCACCAGCGCCTACAAGTGGTCGGGGCCGCACCTGGCCGCCGCCGCGGCCGACCCGGCGCTGCTGGAGACGGTGTGGCCGGACAAGCTGGCGCCTTCCTCCAACGCGGTGCCGTGGCGGTTCGAGCGCGGCACGCTGCCGTTCGCCGACCTGGCCGGCCTCACCGCCGCGGTGGACCACCTGGCCGGTCTCGCCCCCGGCGCCGCCTCGGCCTCGGGGGGCGCGCCCGCGTCCCGCCGGGAACGGGTTCTCGCGTCGATGGCGGCGGTCGAGGCCTACGAGGCGGAGCTGTTCGCCCGGCTGCTCGGCGGCCTGGCCGAGCTGGACCGGGTGACCGTCTACGGGAAGGCGGCCCGGCGCGCGCCGACCGCCTTCTTCCGCGTGGACGGCCTGACCCCGCACGCGGTGGCCGGGCAGCTGGCCGCCCGCGGCGTCAACGTATGGGACGGCGACAACTACGCCTACGAGCTGTGCACCGCCCTGGGCCTCGAGCCGGACGGCGCCGTCCGGGCCGGACTGGTGCACTACAACGACGCGTCCGACGTGGACCGCCTGCTGGCCGGCCTGGCCGAGCTCGCCTAGCGGCCCGGATGGTCTAGAGGTCATTACTGTCCGGCC
>DASWUW010000277.1:0-1616 GCA_036406335.1 Trebonia sp. | reverse complement strand
CTGCGCGACTGCATGGAGGTGGCCTGGTGAGCGTCCAGCGTCACGAACTTCACCTGCTGACCGGTAGTTACGCCCTCGACGCGCTCACCGCGGATGAGCGGGCCGATTTCGAGAAGCACCTGGACCGCTGCCCGTCCTGTGCGGAGGAGGTCAGGGGGCTGCGGGAAACCGCCGCCCGGCTGGCGATGGCGACCGCGATCGTCCCGCCGCCGGAGATGCGGGCCCGGGTGCTGGCCGCCGTCCCGCGCACCCGGCAGCTGCCGCCGCCGGGGCGCAACCTGCTAACCCGGTCCGCCCCGCGGACTGAACCGGGGACCAGAAACCGGCGCCTGCCGCTAGCGCGGACGGGTATCACCACGGGCATCCTGACACTGGCCGCCGCCGTCGCGTTCCTGCTCGTCACGACCATCTCGACCAACCACCAGCTACAGCGGGAACGGGCCAGCAACACCGCGATCGCTGCGGTGCTGGCCGCACCGGACGCGCACATCAAGGCGCTGCCCACCACCCGGGGCGGCACGGTGACGGCGGTCATGTCGGTACGCCAGCGCGAAGCGGTGATCACCACGGCGGACCTGCCGGCCCTTTCCGGCAGCCGGGTTTACCAGGCCTGGGTCATCACCTCGGCCGGTGCCGCGACATCGGCCGGACTGCTCTCCTTCAGCGGCTCCGGCTCGGCCGTGCCCGTTCTCGCGGGCGGGGTGACGCCGGGCGACCAGCTCGGGATCACCGTCGAGCCGGCCGGCGGGACCGCGCAGCCGACCACCAAGCCAGTCGTCCTCCTGAAGGTAAGCGCGTAGCTGGACGCCAGTCCGGCTACGACGAAGGCTCCGGTCCTCTTGGGGGGGATCGGAGCCTTCGTGATCACGGCCCGGTGAGGGGTGGCGAACCGGGCCGTGATCCCGGCGGGACGGGCCGGCGTTCTAGGGGGTGACGCCAAAGGTGATGCGGTAATCGCACACCCCTGAGCAGGTGAAAACGCTGGTCGCGTCGTCGTCTACGTAGGAGTAGGCGTACGGCTCGGCGCGCTTGAACACGGCCGCGTAGTCCGCTGGCCACTGTGCCGGGTTGCATGCCGTCCGGGAGGCGTACTGGCCCCGGCAGCAGTACTGGTCGCCGCCGAGCCGGGCGCAGGCCGAGATGCAGCCGACAACCGTGCCTCCGGCCTTGACGTCGAGCGCGCTCGGGCAGGCCACCGGTTTGGTGCACCCGGCAGCGGCGCACCCGTCGGGGCTGATCTTGTCCGTGGTCCCGCCGGACGACCTGGCGATGTTGATGTACATCGGCAGGTTGGAGCCGTCGACCATCGACACGTCGTAGAAGTCGAGGTTGTCCCAGGCGTGAAAGTTGACCTCGGCCAGCGTGGCGGGAATCGTGCCCCAGCCCTGGCACTGGAACCGGCCGCCGCAGTCGCCCGTCTGGCAGTGCCCGGTCCCGGCGCGGTCGAAGACGCAGCCGGTGCGGCCCCAGAACCGGGTGTTGAGGTTGTTCGGCGTGGTGATGGTGACGCTCTGGCCTGCGGGCAGCACCCAGCCGGTAGCGGCTAGCGGCGTGGTCGCGCTGGGCGCCGCGGCCACCCAGATGGTCTGTGCCGTCTTGTTCGCAAAGGTGACCAG
>DASWUW010000276.1:0-2687 GCA_036406335.1 Trebonia sp. | reverse complement strand
CCGGCGGCCGCGCAGCGGGGTCTCGAAGGTGGTGAAGGTGTCCTCGGCCAGGGAACTGGTGTCGATCCGGCCGCCCAGCGCGACCAGGTTGGCCCGCGAGTGCAGCTGCGCGCCCCCGGCCAGGCACGCCATCACGCCGAGGACGTTCTGCCCGCGGCGGGCGGCGGCCTGCGCGGTGACGTACTCGTAACCGATGAACCGGGTCAGGTAGTTCCCGGGGCGGCCGCCCTCCTTGATGTAGGCGGTGACCGCCCCGACCTCCGGGTCGGACAGGTGCCGGGTCATCAGGCGCAGCGCGGCGGGCTCGAAGATGACGTCGGCGTCGGTGACCAGCAGCGCCTCCATCCACTCGTCGCCCAGGATCACCGCCAGGCCGTGGTTGAGGGTGTGCGCCTTTCCCTGCCCGCCCCGCTGCCGGCGCAGGTGCACGACCCGGCCGGGGTACTGGGCCCCCTTGGCCCGCACCACCAGGGGCGTGTCGTCGGTGCTGGCGTCGTCGACCACGTAGACCCGCAGCCGCTCGGGCGGGTACTCGGCCGCCATCAGCCGGTCGATCGACGCGGCCAGGACCGCGGCCTCGTTCCAGGCCGGGATCAGTACCGCGGTCCGCGGGAAAGCCGGCGCGCACGCTCCGTAGTGGTTATGCCAGCGGTGCGCCGCGGCGAGCAGGAACTGCCAGGCACCGGCGACCTCGGGGACGGCGCCCGCCAGCACGACGAGCACGCCGATCCACTCGCCGTCGACGCCGAGAGAATGGGGGAAGCCGGTCACCCCGGCGCCTCGGCCCCGGCGGTCACCCCGTTCGCGTTCGTCCGGTCCGCGGTCCGCGGTCCGGGGGTAAGCCGCGCGGCGGTCAGCCGTACCGAGCGGTAGACCCCGACGTTGCGGCAGTAGTGGCTGTCGCTGCCCGCGACCACCGTCACGCCGGCCCGCACCATGGCCGCGGCGGTGCGGGCCGACGGGCAGGCCCACTTCTCGTTGACCTCGACCATCGCCCCCGCCGCGGCCACCCGCGAGGCGAGCCGGGTGAGCAGCGGCCCGGGCACCATGGCCTCGTCCAGGCCGATCTTGGGCAGCAGGCTGAACAGGTGCGCGAGCACGCGCCCGCCGTCCGTGACGTGCAGCGCGCTCGCGGTCGCCTCGCAGAGCCGCTCGATGGCCTCGGCCGCCCCCAGCTTCCCGCCCGCGATGGCGGCCCGCACCCGGTCGGGGTGCACCGGGCCGTCGTCCCCGGGGAACTGGTGGTCGGCGATCAGCACCAGGTCGATGCCGTCCAGCCGCGGCGGCAGGTCGAGCCGGCCGGCGCTGTCGAGGATCTTTGCCTCGACGCCCGCCAGCACGCGCGGTCCGGGCTGCCCGCGGTAGTCGGCCACGGCGGCGGCGAACTCGGGTACCCAGGCGGTGTCCTGCCGCACGTGGTCGGCCAGGCACAGGGTGCGCAGGCCGCGGTCCCGGGCCGCGCGGACGTTCTCGGCCACGGTAGAGGAGGCGTCGTCGGAGAACGTGGAGTGAACGTGGTAGTCCTCGTCCAGCGGCACGACGGTCATACCGGGAAACCCGTCAGGTCCCGCCCGACGTGCTCGATCTCGGCCGGGTCGAGGACCCGCTCGTCCAGGAAACGGACCACGGCCCGTTCCCGGAAGCCGAGCGAAGCGGGAACCGGCAGCCCGCGCAGCGAGTCGAGCGCGAGCCGGGGCATGTCCACGCCGCTGGCGATGGTCAGCCCGAGCGTGCCCGGCATCCTCGGGTTTACCTCGAGCAGGGCCGGACGGCCGCCGGCGTCCCGCTTGGCCTGGACGTTGGCGACGTAGGTGATGCCGGTCGCCTCCGCGACGGCCGCGCCGAACGCCTCCAGCTCGGCGTCGCGGACCGTGCGGCCGCCCACCGAGACACCGGAGTCGACCCGGGCCCGCAGCCGCGGCACGGATGCGATCACGTGGCCCGCGGCGTCGGCCAGCACGTCGATGGAGTACTCCTCGCCGGGCAGGAACTCCTGGACGATGAGGCCGGGCGCGTGCCCGAGGGCCGCGAGCTCGGCGGCGGAGCCGATGACGGCGAAGCCGCGCGACCCGCTGCCCGTCCGGGGCTTGACCGCGACCGGGTACGTCCAGGAAGCCGGGTCGATGCCGGACCCGAGCGGCTCGGTCCGCGGCACGCGGACGATCCCCGCGCAGTGCCCGGCGAGGGCCAGCTTGTCCAGGATCACGGCGAGCGCCGCCGCAGGCGCGAGCAGCAGGTCGATGCCGTGCGCGGTGAAGTCCGCGCGCGCCCCGGCCAGCGGCAGGAGCTCGGCGTCCACCGTCGGCAGCACGACGTGCACGTCCAGGGCCCGGCAGCGGGCGAGCAGCACGTCGGTGAAGTCAGCGGCGGCGCCGGCCGGGATCAGCGTCCGGGCCGCGGGCGGGACCAGGTACAGGCCGGCCGCCCAGCGGTCCATGTCCGCCGCGATCAGCTCGACCGAGGGGTCGGCTCGCAGCGACTTCATCGCCGCGATCGCCGCGGGACCGCCCGCTCCGGTCACCAGCACGCGGGTGACCGGAGCAGGACTGCCAGCGGCAGCGGACCGCGCGCCGTCGGGTGACGAACCGGGCCTGGGGATGAGCTGCCCGGCCATCAGGCGATCCCGGCGAACGGAGCGGTGGCCCGGGGCCGGGGCGGTGCGGCGCCGCGGTCCCGGGCGGTCTCGA
>DASWUW010000275.1:0-1794 GCA_036406335.1 Trebonia sp. | reverse complement strand
GGCGAGCACGAACGCGGCCGGGCCGAAGGCGTAGGCGCCGACCAGGTTGAAGGCGCCGACCCGGGACAGGGCCGCGGCGGGAATCAGCCGTTGCTGCACCGTGGCGGCGAACGCGCCGCCGAGGGCCGACCCGGTGCCAGCCGCCAGCGCGGCCGCGGCCACCGCGGCCAGCGGCCAGTGCAGCGCCAGGGCCAGCGGCGGGAAGGCGAAACCGGAGGTGGCCAGCGTGGCGGTGAACACCGGGCGGCGCGGCCGGCGGCCGAGGGCGAGCAGGCCGCCGAGGACCGCGCCGCCGCCGTAGCAGGCCAGGACCACGCCCCAACCGCGGGCGCCGCCGAGGTACTGGCGGGCCAGAACCGGGCCCAGCACCAGGTAGGGACCCCAGGTGAACAGGTTGAACAGGGCGAACTGGACCGTCTGGGGCCACAGCCAGGGGCGCAAGCGGAACTCGGCCCAGCCGTCCGCCAGGTCGCGCGCCAGCGACCGCCGCTGCTCGGCCCCCGGGGGGCGGGCGGGTGGTCGGACGAGGGCGGGCGGCTGGACGGGGACAGGTGACTCGAGGGGGGCGGGCGGCTGGAGGTGCAGGGCGGCTAGGGCGAGGGCGCTGACCGCGTAGCTGGCGGCATCGACGGCGATCACGGTGGCCGGGCTGGTCAGCGCGATCAGGATCCCGGCCAGAGCCGGGCCGGCTACCTGGGTGGCCGGGCCGGCCATGCCGAGCAGGGCGTTGGCGTCGCCGAGGCGCGCGGCGGGCACGAGGTCCACCGGGAGGCCGGACAGGGCGGGCGCGAAGAACGCGTTGCCGACGCCGACCGCGAACGCGGCGGTGACAAACAGCCACAGGCTGGGATGCCCGGCCGCCAGCGCGACCGCGAGAGCGGCCTGGGCCGCGGCGCGCACCAGGTCGGCGGCCAGCATCACCGGCCGGCGCCCGCGGCGGTCGGCGAACGCGCCGCCGAACAGCAGCAGCGCGATCATGGGAATGATATTGGCGGTGAACACGATGCCGAGCCCGGTCGCGGTTCCGCCGCTGTCCAGCAGCGCGAAGGCGATCGCGACGGCCGACATCGCGGTGCCGAGCAGCGACGCCGAATACCCGGCGTAGAAATAACGGAAATCCCGGCAGGCGAGCACGGCGAGCCTGCCGCCTGGGAGAAGGGGATTTATTGGACTGCGGTAACCCGGCTTCGTCCGGAATGATTTACTGCGGCTAGCCTTGCTTTTTTCTTTGAATGACGCCACGGCTATAACAATGCCAAAGGATTAAGCTTAGGCAAAAGAAAGAGATTTCGGGCGGCGTTATCCGCAGTAAATGCGTTAGCGCGGGAGGTTATCGTAGAGGGCGGGATCGGCGCGCGGAACGGAGGCGGTAATGGGGTCTCGGGCACCAGTGGAGTACGCGGTCGCGGTGGAGGAGTACCTCGGGCAGGCGCCGCTGGGGGCGGCGTCGCGGCGGGTGTACCGGATCTCGCTTACCGGGTGGGCCTGGCCGCTGGTGGGCAAGCCGGTGCCCGCGGGCACCGGGCGGCGGGGCGCGGTACCACCGGTGGTGCCGCTCGCGCTGCTGGACGACCCCGGCACCGCCGCCAGGCTGGCCGCGGCGCTGGCCGAGCGGGCCGCGGTGACCGACGCGCGGACGGTCAACCGGGAGGTGTCCGCGCTGCGGGGCGCGGCCGGCTGGTGGCGCGAAGTCGGCTGGACCGCGGCCGACCCGGCGGCCGGGCTGCGGCTGCGGCCCCCGGACCGCCCGGCCGCGCCGCTGCGCGCGGACCAGGTTGAACAGCTGCTCCGGCT
>DASWUW010000274.1:0-4213 GCA_036406335.1 Trebonia sp. | reverse complement strand
GTTGGACGTGAACCGGACCGCCTGCCGGCGGTCCTTCCGGGACCGGAACCGGGGCGGCGCGACCTTCGGCCCCTTCCGCGTCCCGGTGACGGAGGCGAGGAAGTTCCGGTAGGCCGTGTTCAGGTCGGCTAGCGCCTGCTGCGTTCAACGGCGAAAGCAGCCACGTCCGCCTGCTCGTGAACTTCCCGCCCAAGGTCGCACTCTCGAAGCTGGTCAACAGCCTCAAGGGCGTTTCGTCGAGGCGAATACAGCAGGAGTTCCCGGACCTGCGCCGCCACTACTACCGCGTACAGCGGCTGTGGTCGGGCTCCTACTTCGCCGGGTCAGTCGGGGTGCGCCCATCTCGGTGCTGCGCCAGTACATCGAGCAGCAGAACCGGCCCGCTGAGGGCACGCTCGGACCTGGC
Organism: Trebonia sp.; assembly: GCA_036406335.1. GTDB lineage: Bacteria > Actinomycetota > Actinomycetes > Streptosporangiales > Streptosporangiaceae > Trebonia. The sequence continues at coordinate 3,807 of DASWUW010000274.1, read as the reverse complement.
GGCCCTCCCGCCTCCGCCTTCACCACCGGCCTGTCCACCAGCGCACCGGCGGACAAACAAGTAGCGTGAGGGCGTGCTTCTCACTGCCAAAGGGGCCGTGGTGCTCCTGATCGACCTGCAAGAGCGGCTGGTCCCCGTCATCAGCGACGGCGAGCTGATGGTCAGCCGGGCGGGCCGCCTGGCGGAGGCGGCCCGGCTGCTGGACGTGCCGGTGCTCGCCACCGAACAGTACCCCAAGGGTCTCGGGCCGACCGTTCCGCAGCTGGCCGGGTACCCGCGGGAGACCCTGGCCAAGACGGCGTTCTCGGCCGCGGAAGCCCCCGGATTCGGCGGCCTGCTCCCGGCGGGTACCCGCGAGGTCGTCATCGCCGGCTGCGAGGCGCACGTCTGCGTGCTGCAGACCGCGCTCGGCCTGCTCGGCTCCCGCCAGCGGGTGGTGCTGGCGGCCGACGCGACCGGGTCCCGCGACCCGGCCGACAAGGCCCTGGCCGTCGAGCGCGCCCGTCAGCACGGGGCCGAGGTGGTCAGCACGGAGATGGTCCTGTTCGAATGGCTCCGCGACGCCGGCCATCCCCGGTTCCGCGACGTGCAGCGGCTGCTCCGGTAATAGGCTGGCGCCCATGGCCGCGCTGCACCGACAGGAGCCCGAGGACGCACCGGGCACCGAGCTAGACATCAACCCGGTGTACTTCCGGGAGAACAGCGACGCGATCCCCCGCTACCGGCTGCCGGAGCACGGCATCCTGCCGCGCACCGCGCTGCAGGTCATCCGGGACGAGCTCATCCTCGACGGCAACGCCCGGCTGAACCTGGCCACGTTCGTCACCACCTGGATGGAGCCGGAGGCCGAGCAGCTGATGGCCGAGTGCGCCCCCAAGAACATGATCGACAAGGACGAGTACCCGCAGACAGCCGAGCTCGAGCACCGCTGCGTGAACATCCTCGGTCACCTGTGGAACGCGCCCCGCGAGGAAGCCGTCGGCTGTTCCACCACCGGGTCGAGCGAAGCCTGCATGCTCGGCGGGATGGCGCTGCTGTGGCGCTGGCGCGCCCGCCGGCGCACGGCCGGCCAGGACACCGCGCGGCCCAACCTGGTCATGGGGGCCAACGTCCAGGTCTGCTGGGAGAAGTTCTGCCGCTACTGGGACGTCGAGCCGAGGTACGTCCCCCTCGTCCCCGGCCGGTACCACCTGGGCGTCCCGGAGGCCGTGGCCCTGTGCGACGAGAACACCATCGGCGTCGTCGCCATCATGGGCTCTACCATGGACGGCTCCTACGAGCCGGTCGCCGGGCTGGCCGCCGCGCTGGACACCCTGGCTGCCACCGCGGGCGCCCCCGACGTGCCCATCCACGTCGACGCGGCGTCGGGCGGGTTCGTGGCCCCGTTTCTCCAGCCGGAGATCGAATGGGACTTCCGGCTGAAGCGGGTCTCCTCGATCAACGCCTCCGGGCACAAGTACGGCCTGGTCTACCCGGGCGTGGGCTGGATCGTCTGGCGCGACCAGGATCACCTCCCGCAGGACCTGATCTTCAACGTCAACTACCTCGGCGGGCAGATGCCGACGTTCGCGCTGAACTTCTCCCGCCCCGGCGCCCAGGTGGCCGCGCAGTACTACAACTTCCTGCGTCTCGGCTACACCGGCTACCAGCAGGTCCAGCAGACCTCGCGGGACATCGCCCGCTACCTGTCCGCCGAGATCGCCAAGCTCGGCCCGTTCGAGCTGCTGACCGACGGCACCGACCTCCCGGTGTTCGCGTTCAAGCTGCGCGACGAGGTGGACCAGTATTCGGTGTTCGACATCTCCGAGCGGCTGCGGATGCGCGGCTGGCAGGTGCCCGCCTACACGTTCCCGCAGAACCTGACCGACCTGGCGGTCATGCGGATCGTCATCCGTAACGGCTTCTCCATGGACCTGGCCCGGCTCCTGCTAGACGACTTCCGCCAGCACCTGCGCGTGCTGGAGCACCACCCGCAGACCCAGATGCCCCCGGAACGGCAGAAGCAGCGCCAGTCCTTCGCCCACTGACCTCCTCAGCCTGACCGCACACGCCGCACACTTCTTGCTGTATCAAAGTGTCTGGGGCCGCCGAACCAGACGGCCCGGACAGCGGCCCGCCCGGCGGCATGGGCCAGGTCTTCCTCGGGTTCTCCCCGGCCGGGCGGGCGGTCGCGGTGAAGGTGGTGCACCGCGAACTGGCGCTCGACCCGGAGTTCCGGGCCCGCCCGATGACGATCCCCCCTGGCTGGCGACCGTCTTCGTCGCCGGGCCGTCGCTTGGGGAGATGATCGCGGAGGCGGGGCCGCTCCCGCCGGAGGCGGGGTGGCGGCTAGCCGCGGCCTCGTCGAGGCCCTCCAGGCGGTGCACGCCTGCGGACTGGTGCACCGCGACCTCAAGCCCGGCAACGTGCTCATCGCCGCCGACGGCCCGCGCGTGATCGATTTCGGCATCGCCCGGGCAATGGACGGCGGCGGCCTCACCGCCAGCCGCGTCATACTCGGGACACCCGTCTTCATGGCGCCGGAGCAGGCGCGCGGGGCCGTACCGGGAACCGCCGGCGACGTATTCGCGCTGGGCAGCATGCTCGCCTACGCCGCGACCGGGAAGGCGCCGTTCGCGGCGGCGGACCCGGTCTCCGTCCTCTACCGCATCGTGCACGACGAGCCTGACCTCAGCGGGCTCGCGCCCGCGCTGCGCGACCTGGTCGCGTCCTGCCCGGCCAAGGAACCCGCGAGCCGTCCGGCGCTGGACAGCCTGCTGGACGCGGTGATCGCCGGATCGGCCTCCTATCCCGCCGCCGCTGCCCGGGCCGGCCACGGTACCGCTCGGGCGCACGCCAACGGAAACGGTACGCTCAGCGGCGTGCGAGCCCGGGTTCAGCACCCAGGCGGTTCTGCCTGTGCACCGGGCCGGCGTGCCCGGGGACGCGCCAGCCGCGGCCCGGGGGCACGCTGAGGCGGGAGACAGCTTCGGCCACGAGGCTCGCTACGCGGAAGCGGAAGCTGCCTACCGGGCCGCGATCGCGATCGCCCCGGATTTCGGCTATGCCCACGCGAGCCTGGCCGTTCCGCTCTGCGCCCTAGGACGGGCAGCGGAAGCCGCTACCGCCTGCCGCACCGCGGTCGGGCTCGCACCGTCCAGCGCGATCGGCCATCACAACCTCGGTTACGCCCTAGCCAAGCAGAACCGGCCGGCCGAAGCGGCGGCGGCTTACCACGAGGCGGTCAGGCTTGACCCGGAGGACCCAGCCGGGTACGTCAGCCTGGGCGACGCGCTGTGCGAGCTCAAACGGCACGAGGAGGCCGAGGCCGCTTACCGGCGGGCGGTCCGCTTGGCCCCGGACGACCCGGAGAATCACCGCAACCTGGGTGAGCTGCTGCACGCGACCGGCCGGCGCCGGGAGGCCGCGGCCGAGCTGCGCACGGCCCGCCGCCGCGGCGGGCCCCGCTCCTGACCACGCGGCCGGCCTCGCGTCAGCGGAATGAGCAGGCTAATCACTCTTTTCCTAGGCGCGCGATCAGCGGCGTTGATTTTCGCTGCTGGCCGGCCTCGGATCGGCTCGGCTATTCCCTCCTAGTGACATCCGGCTAATCCGGCGGCCCGCATATTGACGCCTGCAATATTGCCAGGCCGCCGCCCCGGGAGACACGGTGAGACGGAGACGAATTCGGTTACGGGCCACGTGGAGGTGCGCCGTGCTGTCAGCGCAAGACAACGAGATCCTGACCCGGGTCGGCCCGGGGACGCCGATGGGGGACGTGTTCCGCCGGTACTGGATCCCGGCCTGCCTGTCGTCGGAGATCGCCGA
>DASWUW010000273.1:0-2679 GCA_036406335.1 Trebonia sp. | reverse complement strand
AGTCCAGCCCGGCGGGCGGTGCGCGGTCAAGTTCCCCGGGGAACGGGAAAACCCCGCGGCCTGGACCCGGCCGGAGGCCGGGTCCAGGCCGCGGGGCCATGACCGTGCTGAGCGCGCAGTGTCCGCTAGGACGCGAAGTCGAGCAGCGGCTGCGCCCGCGACGGGTGCCGCAGCTTGGACAGCGACTGCTTTTCCAGCTGGCGGATCCGCTCCCGGGTGAGTCCGAGCGCGCGCCCGATCTCGTCCAGGGTATGCGGGTTGCCGTCGTACAGGCCGAACCGCATGGCCATGATCGTCGCCTCGCGCGGGGTGAGCGCGTCGAGCGCCGACCGCAGCTGCTCGGCCATCAGCTGCCGGTCGACCAGCTCGGAGGCCTCGGGCGCGTCGACGTCCTCGATGAGGTCGCCGATCGACGTCTCGCCGTCCTCGCCGATGGTGGAGTCGAGGGAGATCGGCTGGCGCGAGGTGCGCAGCAGCTCCTCGATCTGGTCCGGAGTCCGGTCCAGCTCGACCGCCAGCTCCTCCGGGGTGGGCTCCCGTCCGAGCTTCTGGTGCATGTCCCGCTCGACGCGGGACAGCTTGGACAGCATCTCCAGCACGTGCACGGGCAGCCGGATCGTCCGCGCGGAGTCGGCGAACCCGCGCTGGATGGCCTGCCTGATCCACCACATGGCATAGGTGGAGAACTTGTAGCCCTTGGTGTAGTCGAACTTCTCGACCGCCCGGATCAGGCCCAGGTTCCCTTCCTGCACGACGTCGAGGAGCGAGAGTCCGCGGTCGCTGTACTTCTTGGCCACCGACACGACCAGCCGGAGGTTGGCCTCGAGCATGTGCGCCTTCGCGCGCCGCCCGTCCTCGGCCACCATCTCCAGGTCGCGCCGCTGCTGCGGCTTCAGGTCAAGACCGGTGTCCAGCTTGTGCTCGGCGAACAGCCCCGCCTCGATCCGCTTGGCCAGGTCCACTTCCTGCTCGGCGGTGAGCAGGCTGGTCCGGCCGATCGACTTCAGGTAGGTGTGCACCGAGTCGCCCATGGCAGGCGTCTGGTCGTCTAGGTCGACCGCGTCGGCGAAGGCGGCGACGTCCGCCTCGAGCGCGGTCTCGTCGAACTCCCCGTCGTTCCCGGCTTCGCCCGTCTTGGCGGCGGGCTCAGCCGCGGCGGGAGCGGCGGCGGCGGGCTGGTCGGCCTTCTTCACCCGGGTCTTCTTCGCGGCCGGGTCGGCCGCGGCGGCTGCCGTCCCCGTGGCCCTCGCGGCCGGCGCCTTCGCACTGGCGGCCTTGGCCTTGGCCCGCGGTGCCTTGAGCTCAGTTTCCTCGTCGGCCAGCCGGACTCCGGCTTCACTCAGCTCACGGAGGATGGAACGGGCCTCACCGGGCGTCAGCCCGGCGTTCTCGAAAGCGGTGCGCAGGTCCGAAAGGGACAGGTGGCCCTGGCTGCGACCGCGCTGGATAAGGTCGTCCACGCGGGACGAGCTCGCTTCCTCAGCCGAGGCGGCTGTTGCGATTCGCGGCATGAGACACCACCCTCCTTCTGTAAACGTGCGCATACGCTGCGCAGTTCAACGCCAACACGACTTAACACGATCCCCGATGACAATCAATGGGCCCCGCTCCGTTTCACCGGCTTTCGCGGGGGGCACTCATGAATAACGCTTCGCGACTGAGATTGTTCCCGTGGGCGTCACGTTCTTGCCACCCTGAGGGCTGCCAGGTCCGGCTTTCCACTGGGAAGCAGAGGGATGGCCTCGGTTAGCTCGACCTCGCTGGGGCAAGCGTAACGCGGAAGGCGCGCCCGTACATGCGTACGGAGCAATTCTAGATCAGGCGGGTCCGCCGGGTCCGCCGGGACTACCACCGCGGTGACCCGTTCGCCCCACTCCGGGTCGCGGCGGCCGACTACGACTACCTCCCGCACGCCGGGACAGGTCGCCAGTACCGCCGCCACCTCGCCCGGAACGACCTTGTGGCCGCCGGTATTGATGACGTCGTCGGCCCGGCCGCGGACCAGCACGCGCCCGCCGGGGTCCACCGAGCCGAGGTCGGACGTGACGAACTCGCCGCCCGACAGGGCGGCGGCGGTCAGGCCGGGCCTGCGGTAGTAGCCGTCCATCAGCACCGGACCGGAGATCCGCAGCCGCCCGCCGTCGTCCGCCCGCACCGTGACCCCGTCCAGGGGGACGCCGTCGTAGACGCAGCCGCCGCACGTCTCGCTCATCCCGTAGGTGGTGACGGCGCTGATGCCCGCCCGGCGGGCCTCGTCCAGGATGGCCGCCCCGGCCGCCGCCCCGCCGACCAGCACGCACCGGTACCGGGCGAGTGCCGCCCCGCCGTCCTCGCCGAGCAGCCGGACCAGCTGCGTGGGGACGACCGACACGTGCGCGCACCCAGCGTCGGCCGCGGCCGCGACCGACGCGGCCGTCGCGCTGGCCGCCGCCGCCGGCTCGGTGCCGCCCACCAGGGAGCGCACCAGGACCTGGAGTCCCGCCACGTGCGAGGCCGGCAGGCACGCCAGCCACCGCTCCCCGGGCCGGGCCCCGGCCCGGGCCAGGGACGCGCGGGCGGAGTAGGTGAGCGCCGCCGCGCTAAGCTCCACCCCCTTGGGCTCCCCGGTGGAGCCGGAGGTGGCGACGATGACGGCCGTCCGCCGGGCCACCCCGGGCTGTCCCGAACGAGACCGGGCTT
>DASWUW010000272.1:0-2928 GCA_036406335.1 Trebonia sp. | reverse complement strand
GGCCCGCTTCGGTGATCGCCACCAGGACGACCCGTCCGTCAGCCGGGCTGGCCTCCCGGCGGGCCAGCCCGGAATCCTCCAGCCGGGTGATGAGCTGGGTCATGGCCGGCTGGGTCACGCCTTCGCGGGCGGCGAGGACGGTCAGCCGCTGCGGGCCGAGCCGTTCCAGGCTGGCCAGAGTCGCGGCAGCGGTCATGGACAGGCCGTTCGGCGGGATCAGCGAGCGGAACAGCCCGACGATGCGTTCCAGGTCAGTCGCGAGCCCGGCGGCCAGCGCGGCGGGCGTCACAGTACCGGTGGGAGTATCCATCACCTACTTGTGTCACTTGCTTATGTAAACGAGAAGGCTCAGGCTCGCCTGCCGTCACCGGTGCGAGGACGAGGCGAGCGACGCGAACACCACCACCGAGCTCAGGTAGTGGCCGGTCGCCGGGTCGAAGTCGCCGCCGCAGGTGATGAGCCGCAGCGCGGCGTAACCGGTCGGTCCGTAGATGGTCCGGGCCGGGTACTTGTCCTTGGCGTACTCGCGGACGCCGGTGACCCGGAACACGGCGGTGACCCCGTCGGCCAGCGTGACGTCGACCTGGCTGCCCGGCTTCAGCGCGCCGAGCCGGTAGAAGACCGCCGGCCCGCGGTAACTGTCCACGTGGCCCTCGATGACCGACGTCCCCTTCTGGCCGGGTGTGGCCGAGTACTTGTACCAGGCAGCCTCGCCCGCGCTGGTGGTGAGCGAGGGCACCTGGATCGTGCCGTCGGCGTTGCGCCCCAGGTGCAGCAGCTTCGACCGGACGCCGATGGCCGGGATGCTGACCGAGACCGGGGCGGACCGGCCTAGCACGGGTCCCTTCGCCTTGGCCGGCCCGACCGTTCCCGCGGCCGACGGCGCGGGGGCGGGCGCGTGCTGCTGGGCCAGCAGCGCGATGCCGATGGCGGCGATGCCGCTGAGAACCAGTGCGGTACCTGCGAACCCGGTCAGCTTGACCCGGGAGGTACCGGGCGGCGCCGGCTGGGGGGCGAACTGGCTCTGCGGCCAGGACATGACCACGCGCATCCCGACGATGCGCTTTGCCTGCCGCGGTTCTGGGGGTGCCTGCGGCGCCGCCTCCGGAGGGGCGGGCACCGGGGCGGTGAGGGGATGCGGAGGTCGTCCCGGGCGATGCCAGCGCGGCGCGCTTCCCATCGAGGCGGTGCCTTCCCCTGGCTTCTGGACGGCCTGCTGCTCAAGTAGCCTAATGTCCAAATGCCTATCACGCCATGGCCGCCCGCGCCGTTCCCGGGGGCAGCGATCTGGGGCCCGGCTATATACGGTCGTCTATGAGTGCGGCGGGCGCCGTAAATGTGCCGGCTGGAACCGCGGGAAACCGGTCTGCACGGTTGCTTCCCCTTTGTTGCGGGCCCGGCGAGTTGATTCCCGGTGGCGGGGTAGTGCTTTATCCGCAGGGAAGTCATCTTCCGGGCGGCCGAACTCCGTCCCTCCGGGCGGGCCTGATGAACCGCGGTTTCACCGGACACGCATTCGAGGAGGGTTCATGAAGATGCGCCTGGCCCTGCCCCGCAGTGCGTGGCTGATGGTGGGCCGCTCGGCTGCCGGGGCCGCCCTCGTGGCGGTCACGGTCTCCGCCTGCACGGGCAACGGCTCGGTGGTGCCGCCGACCTTCACCCCCACACCGCAGACGAGCGGCCAGGCCCCGACTACCCAGCCGCGCACCCCCTCGCCGACCGGTGGCGGGTCCTCGGCCACCGGCAGCGTATCCCCGGCCACGAGAAAGCCGACCGCGACCCCCAGCAAGCCCCCGGCGACAAGCACGCACCACGCCTCCGCCTCCCCGTCGCCCAGGCGGTCCATCGTGAGCACGCCATCCAAGGCGCAGACCCCGCTGTTCCCCACCGCCCCGCCGGAAACCGGCGGCGGCGGCACCGCCGGCCTCCAGGACGGCGTCCTGTTCGGCGGGGGCGGCCTGGCGGTACTGGCCGGCCTCGGCTCCCTCGCCTACCGCAGGCGCCTGCGCCGCCGCTTCGCCCCCGGCCGCCGCCCCGCCCCCCGCGACCCCGCCGACCGCCACCCCGCCGACCGCTAACCGCCGCCCCCGCAACCCGCCCCAGGCCCAGCCCCTGCACGCCTGCGCCAGCAGCTGGCCCAGGGGCCGAGCCCGCCCGGCAGGCAAGGCCCGCCGGCGCCCGAGCCTCCATCAAACGCGGTTCTGAGCCCATGGCGGACGGGTCGGCTGCGCCTTCAGCGAGCGCGGTCCGTGACGTCAGTCCGTAACCCCGACCCAGGTACCATGCGGGGGTATAGTACGGTGACGTTGAACGGCTGGAGGTAAGAGGTGCACGGGTACTCGGCGGACAAGGACAAGTACCTGGCGCGGCTGCGCCGGATTGAAGGGCAGGTCCGTGGCCTGCAGAAGATGGTCGAGGACGACAAGTACTGCATCGACATCCTGACCCAGGTGTCCGCGGCCACCAGCGCGCTGCAGTCGGTGGCGCTCGGACTGCTCGAAGACCACCTGGGACACTGCGTGGCCCAGGCCACCGCGGAAGGCGGCGACGTCGCCGCGGCGAAGGTCCGTGAGGCTTCCGCGGCGATCGCCCGCCTGGTGAAGTCCTAGCGGCCCGGCCCGGCAACGACATAACGACGAGGGGAGCGGACAATGACATCGGCGACCTACTTGGTGACCGGGATGACCTGTGAGCACTGCGTCCGCGCGGTCACCGAGGAGCTGGACGCCCTGCCCGGCGTTAGCGCGGTGGCGGTGACGCTCGTTCCCGGCGGACAGTCCGCGGTCACGGTCGCCAGCGAGACGCTGCTCTCGCGGTCCCAGGTAGCGGCCGCGCTGGACGAGGCCGGGGACTACCGGATGGCCGACCTCGACCACCCGGAAGCCGGGGCCCGCCTGCACCCGCACACCCGTTGACGCCCGCGTCGAT
>DASWUW010000271.1:0-4813 GCA_036406335.1 Trebonia sp. | reverse complement strand
GTCAAGAACCTGCGGTCGGCCGTCACCGCGGCCCGGCCGCCCGCGGGCGTGCAGGTGCACCTGGCGGGAGCGCTCGCCGTCAACGTCGACCAGCAGAACCAGTCGGGCGGTACCGGCAACGAGGTTCAGGGAGCCGCGTTCGTCTTCATCCTGATCCTGCTGTTCCTGATCTTCCGGTCGGTACTGGCGCCGTTTATCACCGTGATTCCGGCATTGCTTTCAGTCACGATTGCCGGGCCGATCGTCGGTGAGCTCGGAAACCACGGCCTTAAGGTCTCGTCGCTCTCTCAGCTGCTGCTCATCGTGCTCGTGCTCGGCGCGGGCACCGACTACGGCCTTTTCCTGGTGTTCCGGGTCAGGGAAAACATGCGCAGCGGCCAGGCCAACCACGATGCCGTGGTCAACGCGCTGACCAAGGTCGGCGAGTCGATCACGTTCTCGGCCCTCACGGTCATCGCGGCCCTGCTGTCCCTGCTCGCCGCGACCTTCCAGATCTACTCGCAGCTCGGCATCCCGCTCGCCATCGGCATCGCCGTGATGCTGCTGGCCGGCCTTACCCTGCTGCCTGCCCTGCTCGCGATCTTCGGCCGGGCCGCGTTCTGGCCGTCGAAGCCCAAGGCCGGCGCCTCGTCGACCGGTCTCTGGGGCAAGATCGCGTCCCGGGTCGTGCGCCGTCCCGCGGTCGCGCTCCTCATCGGCGTGATCGTCTTCGGCGCGCTGTCCGTCGCGGTCACCGCCTACAAGAGCGCGGGATTCGGCGGCACCATCTCCGCGCCGGCGGGCACCGATTCCGCCGCGGGCACCAATCTGCTCAACAAGTACTTTCCGGCCACCGCGGCCAACCCCACCAACCTCATCTACACGCTGCCGACGCCAGCCTGGGACGACGCGCCGGCGATCGCGGCGGCGACCAGTCAGCTGCAGGCGTCCAAGCTGTTCACCGGGGTGACCGGGCTGCTCAACCCGATTGGCGGCACCGGCTTCACGCCGGCCGAGTACACCGAGCTGCACACGCTACTCGGCAGCGGGGCGCTGCCGGCCACGCCGCCGCCGCTGCCCGCCGCGGCCGCGGGCAAGCTCACCGCTACGCAGTGGGTGCAGGCGTACCAGCTGTACCGGGCGACCAAGCAGTACGTGTCCACCGACGGCAAGACAATCCAGTTCGAGACCTCGCTCGCCGCGGGCGACCCGTCGACCACCACGGCGCTCGGTGCCGTCCCGGCGATCCGCACCGAGTCGCAGACGGTCGTGCCGACCCTGCACGCGACCGACTACGGGGTGACCGGCGAGGCGCCCGCGCTGTACGACATCAGCTCGATCTCCAACAGCGACCTGGCCCACGTGATCCCGATCGCCATCATCGTGATCGGCGTGCTGCTCGCCCTGGTCCTGCGGTCGCTTGTCGCGCCGCTCTACCTGATCGCGTCCGTGGCGATCTCTTACTTCGCCGCGCTCGGGTTCGCCGTGCTTATCTTCATCGAGCTGGGCGGCTCCGGCGGCATCACCTTCATCCTGCCCTTCCTGTTGTTTATCTTCCTGCTCGCGCTGGGCGAGGATTACAACATCCTGGTGATGACCAGGATCAGGGAGGAAGCGCACCGATTGCCGCTGCGTGAGGCGGTATCGCGGGCCGTCGGCGTCACCGGTACCACGGTGACCTCAGCTGGCCTGGTCCTCGCGGGGACATTCGCGGTGTTCGCCGTCGTGGGCGGGCGCAGCGCGGGCGGCAGCCAGATCGTGGATGTCGGGATCGGCCTCGCGATCGGCGTCCTCATGGACACGTTCGTAGTCCGCACCGTGCTCGTGCCCTGCACGGTGGTGCTGCTCGGCCGGTGGAACTGGTGGCCGTCCAAACTTCACCTGACGGCGGAGGACACCGAGGGGCCGGACGCCATGGGAGCCAATGCCGATGCCCTCGGGCTAGCGGGGCCTACAGGTGACCCGGCCGGCCCGGCCGATGCCAGCACTGACAGTGAGTCACGAAAAAATTCCTGAAAGTAGCTAACTCGGCCCCCGCCCGCACGTCCGGACGTGGTAAATGCCACCATGTTCTCCGGACATGCCGGGCGGGGTGCTTTTCTTCTGGCACTCTGACCGGAAGACTCTTGACCTAAGTATCTACCCGAGGTGGCAAGACTCCGTCGACGGCGTGCGGCCTCGGGGTAAGGGAAGGGACCCCGATGCAGGAGCTGCGCTTCGTCGCGGTCAGCGAGGACGGCAGTTACGCTGTCCTCGCGGTCCCGGGGCGAAGCGGGCGGTACATCCTGCCGATCGACGAGCGGCTGCGGGCGGTCGCTCAAGGCCAGACCTCCCGGCTCGCCCAGTACGAGATCGAAGTGGAGAGTCCGTTGCGTCCCAAGGAGATCCAGGCACGAATCCGCGCTGGCGAGACGGCAGAAGAGATCGCCGACGCGGCTGGCATCCCGGTTGAGCGCGTGCGCTGGTTCGAGGGCCCCGTTCTGGCTGAGCGGGCCTACATCGCCGAGCAGGCGCAGGTGGGTTCGGTGCGGCGCGCGGGCGATTCCTCGGGTCCGGGTCCCCGGCTCGGCGACATCGTCACCGTCCGGCTGTCCGCTTCCGGTACCGATCCCGCGGACGGCCAGTGGGACTCGCGCAAACGCGGCGACGGCAACTGGCAGGTCTCGCTGACGTTCCCTTCCGGCGGGCGGCTGCACGTCGCTGAGTGGGTCTTCGACCCGCGCCGCCGTCATGTGATGCCCGACGACGACAACGCCGCCCGCCTGTCGCTGCCGGAGTCCGAGCTGCCCGAGGAGCCGGCGGCGATCCCGGGCGAGGCGACCGTCACCCCGATCGCGTCCCGTCTCGGGGCGGCGGCGGGGATGGGCGGCGGTTTCGCCGGCGGCCCCAGCGTCTCCCGGTTCCGCCCGGAGCGGTCGGTCATCCCCGACCGCTCACTCGGCGCCGACCGCTCGCTGGCGGACCGGCCCGTGGTCGACCGGCCGCTCCCGTCGCCCGCTCCGGCCGCCGAACGCCAGGCCCGGCCCGAGCGCGCCGCGGCCCCCGACCGGCCCGTGCTGGCGCACAACCCGGCGGCCTCCCCGGTTCTGCCGCGCCCGGCGCAGCCGGACCGTCCCGGTTACCAGGGCCGTTCTTCCTCCTACGACTACGTGGAATTCCCCGAGTCGGCCCCGTACCGTGTCCCGGAGCCGGCCGTTCCCGCTTTCGATGATGCCGAACGAACCCGGGTTACTCCCCCGCGCCCGGTCGTCTTCGAAGACCCGCAGCCGTCGTTCGCCGACGAGCCGCCCGCGGCCGCGGCTGCCCCGCAGACACCGGAACGGGCGGCAGAGCAGGCGGCGGAGCGAGTGGTAGAGCCCGCGCCGCCGGCGTCCCCGGTCAGCGCTCTGCCCGTCTCCGAGCCGACCGCGCCCGCTGAGCCGGCCCAGGATACGGAAGCGGCGGCGCCGGCCGGCCCAGCCCTTGTGGCGGCCAGCGCGGCCCTGACGAACACCGCGGCCGCGGCGCCGGTGGCGGACGTGCCCGCGGTCACCGAGTCCGACGAGTCCGACGCAGCCGGGCAGAACACCGACGAGCCGCCCCCGCCCGTGGCGGCCGTGACGGCCGAGGTCCGCGCATCAGCCGAGCCGCCCGCGGTAGCCGAGCCGCCCGCGGTAGCCGAGCCGCCCGCGGTAGCCGAGCCGGAGGCCACGGTCCCCGGGGCTACCGAGCGTCCGGCCGGGGAAGCCCCGGCTACCGAGGATCCGGCCGCAGAGCATCCGGCCGCTGAAGCCCCGGCCGCCGGGGATCCAGCCGGGGAGGAGTCAGCCGGGGAGGGGGCTTCGGCTGCGGAGGACCAGTCGTCCCGGGCGCGTCCCGGGGCCAAGAAGAACGCGAAGGGACGCCGCTCCTCCGTCCCGTCCTGGGACGAGATCATGCTCGGCAGTTCCCGCCAGCGCGAGTAGCCGGGCTGGACGGCCGCTCAGCCGACTTGCCTGAGGGTGAAACCCCAGTTGAGGATCTTGGCGGCGTCTTGGGCGCCGGAGGCGGGGCCGGATTGCGGTGAGCCGAGAACGTCGCCGATGAGGGTGCGGCCGTCCCGTACCGCCTCGAAGAGCAGGGTGTGGCCGGCGGCGTCGGTGAAGCCGGTCTTGATTCCGACGGTACCCCGGTACCGGCCGATCAGCTCGTTGGAGGAAGTGAAGGAGTAGGCGCTGTGACTGCCGTCTTTGGGCAGGTTGTAGTAGCGCAGGGCCACGATCGAGCGGAACTGCGGGTACCGCATGGCGATCTCGCCCAGGGCGACCAGTTCGGCCGGGGTGGAGTACGTCGAGGTCTCCGTGGGGTACGGGAGTCCGTCTGGGGAAGTGAAATGCGTGTGAGCCAGGCCGAGCTTCGCTGCCTCGGCGTTCATCTTGGCGATGAACGCGGGCAGGCCGGGTCCGTAGGCATTGGCGAGGGTGAAGGCCGCGTCCGCGGCCGATTCGATCAGCATCGCGTGCAGCAGCTGGTCGACGGTGAACACCTGACCGGGCTTGAGCCCCGCCGCCTCGGCGTCGTGCGTGGCCACGTAGGCGATCACCGCCTTGGGCACGGCGACCTTCTTGTTCAGGCTGCCCGCCTGAAGGACAACCAGGGCGGTCATCACCTTAGTGATGGAGGCGATCGGCCGGATGGTGTTCTCCCCCCGGGCCCAGAGCACCTGCCCGGTAGTGGCGTCCACCAGGATGCCCGCCTTTGCCTTCACCGCCTGGGGAGCGCCGGCGACCACGATGACCGGTCCGGCCGGAAACGTCCTGGCCGGCGCGGAGGCCGGCACCGTCGCGACGGCGGGCGGGCGCGACGCGGCCGGACC
>DASWUW010000270.1:0-4462 GCA_036406335.1 Trebonia sp. | reverse complement strand
CACAAGCGGGCTCACGGCCATCCAGCCCACCTCCGGCCGGGGAAACGAGGCCCAGAACATGGCCGGGTGGGCCCAGTAGGCGGAGACCGACAGCGACGTGGTCCACTCGAACGCGGCTAGCCCCGCGGGGACGAAGCTGCCGTGACCGCCGGTGCCCGGCCAGCCGTTCTCGAAGTGCCTGCCCCCGATGAACAGGAACGCGGCGCCGACGACGAGGACGGCGGCCGGCTTCCGGAGCGCGCCCGCGGCGGGCCGGGCAGGCGTCAGAAACCGGGCGGCCAGCGTCACCAGGACCGGGAGGGCGGCCAGCACGGCCAGGGCGAGCAGGGCCAGCATCGCGGCGGAAAGCACGTCCGTAGCGAGCAGTGCCCCCGCGGCGGGCGACGGCGCCGCCTGCCGGTAGATGACGAGCTCGGACCAGAGCGCCCCGCCGACCGTGAGGAAGACCGCGAGCGCACCCCCGAGCGACCCGAGGCTGGCGCTGACCTGCCGGTAGCGCAACTGCGGGGTCACCGCGCCGCCGCCCGGCGCGGGCAGCGGGCAGCCGGCCAGGCCAGCGCCGGCCAACCGGGCCGTCAGGCCGCCGCGGGCGACGTCGAGCGCCCGCCCGGCCGACCGCGGCCGTTCCTCGATGTCGGCCCTGAGCAGCTCGGCGAACTCCTCGCCGTAGCGGTCCCGCCAGGGGCACGGGTACCAGCGCAGCAGCCGGGCGGCGCGTTCAGCCGGCGGGCGGGCCGGGCTCAACCGGCGATCCCGCGGGCGTGCAGGCGGCGCAGGCCCACCTCAGTGACCCGCCGCTGCGCGTCCAGGTGCGCCTGCAGCGCGACCGCGCCGGCCGCGGTCAGCCGGTAGGGCCGCCGCCGGTCGGCCGACTCGAGCGCCTCGATCATCCCCTGCGACTCCAGCCGGGCCAGGGCCTCGTACAGGGTGCCGGGAGCGAGCCGCACCCCGGCGAACTCCTCGACGTCCTTGGTCAGCGCGTACCCGTGCCTGGGCTCTTCGGCCAGGCTGGACAGGATCAGCGTGGCGGGCCCGGCGTACCGCCCGAACCCGGCCAGCCCGGCTCCGTCGTCTGGCTGAGCCCGTTCTCGGCGGACCCGGTTTCCGTTCGGCATAAAGCGATCTTATATCGGGAACCGATATATCGGCAACCGATACAGCGGTAATACCGTCGCGGGGCGTGAGGGGGCTGGGGCAGTGCCGTCAGACCCGGGCCGTCAGACCCGGGCCGTCAGACCTGGGCCCGGGACTGGACGGCGGCGGCGATCTCCTCGACCGCTTCCTCGACCGGCACGCCGTTCTTCTGCGCGCCGGAGCGGTAGCGGAAGGAGACGGCGCCCGCGGCCACGTCGTCGTCGCCCGCCAGGAGCATGAACGGGACCTTCTGCTTCTGGGCGTTGCGGATCTTCTTCTGCATCCGGTCGGCGCTGTCGTCTACCTCCACCCGGATGCCGCGGGCGGCGAGCCGCCCGGCTACCGAGACCAGGTAGGGGACGTGGGCATCGCCGATCGGGATGCCCGTCACCTGCACCGGAGCCAGCCACGGGGGCATCGCGCCCGCGTAGTGCTCGATCAGCACGCCCATGAACCGCTCGATCGAGCCGAACAGGGCCCGGTGGATCATGATCGGCTGCTGCCGGCTGCCGTCGGCGGCGGTGTACTCGAGGTGGAACCGGGCCGGCTGGTTGAAGTCGAGCTGGATCGTGGAGAGCTGCCAGGACCGGCCGATCGCGTCCCGCGCCTGAACGGAGATCTTGGGGCCGTAGAACGCGGCGCCGCCCGGGTCGGGTACCAGGTCGAGACCGGACGCCTCGGCCACCTCGCGCAGGGTGCTGGTGGCCGACTCCCACTCCTCGTCCGAGCCGATGAACTTCTCCGAGTCACCCTTGGTGGACAGCTCGAGGAAGAAGTCGTCCAGGCCGTAGTCCCGCAGCAGGTCGAGGACGAAGGTGAGCAGGTTGGTCAGCTCGCCCGCCATCTGCTCGCGGGTGCAGTAGATGTGCGAGTCGTCCTGGGTCAGCCCGCGCACCCGGGTCAGGCCGTGCACCACGCCGGACTTCTCGTAGCGGTAGACGGTGCCGAATTCGAAGAACCGCAGCGGCAGCTCCCGGTAGGACCGCCCGCGGGCCCGGAAAATCAGGTTGTGCATCGGGCAGTTCATCGCCTTGAGGTAGTACTCGGCGCCCTCCAGCTCGATCGGCGGGAACATCGTGTCGGCGTAGTAGGGCAGGTGCCCCGAGGTCTCGAACAGGTGGCCCTTGGTGATGTGCGGGGTGTTGACGAACTCGTACCCCGCCTCCTCGTGCCGCCGGCGCGAGTAGGACTCCATCTCCCGGCGGATGATGCCGCCCTTGGGGTGGAAGACCGGCAGGCCCGAGCCGATCTCCTCCGGGAAGGAGAACAGGTCAAGCTCCGCCCCGAGCTTGCGGTGATCGCGCCGCTCGGCCTCCTCCAGCAGCTTCAGGTAATCGTCCTGGGCCGCGCGTGACTCCCACGCGGTGCCGTAGATCCGCTGCAGCTGGGGGTTCTTCTCGCTGCCGCGCCAGTACGCGCCGGCGTTGCGCATCAGCTTGAACGCCGGGATCTGCCGGGTGGTAGGCACGTGCGGGCCGCGGCAGAGATCCTTCCAGCGCAGCTCGCCGGTCTTCGCGTCCACGTTGTCGTAGATGGTCAGCACGCCCGCGCCGACCTCGGCGGAGGCACCGTCGTCGGCTCCGGCCCCGCCGGCGCCGACACTGCCCTTGATGCCGATCAGCTCCAGCTTGAACGGCTCGGCAGCCAGCTCCGCGCGGGCATCGGCGTCGGTGACCTCGCGGCGGACAAAGCGCTGGCCCTGCTTGACGATGTCCCGCATCCGCGACTCGACCGACTTCAGGTCCTCCGGGGTGAAGGCCCGGTCCACCTGGAAGTCGTAGTAGAAACCGTTCTCCACCGGCGGGCCGATGCCCAGCCTGGCCTCGGGGAACGCCTGCTGCACGGCCTGCGCCAGCACGTGCGCGGCGGAGTGCCTGATCACCGCGCGGCCGTCGGGCGAGTCGGCGGTGACCGGCTCGACCGCGTCCCCGTCCGCCAGCACCCAGGCCAGGTCGCGCAGCTGCCCGTTCACCCGGGCCACGACCACGTCCCGGTCCCCGCCGAGCAGATCGGCGGCGGTGGTCCCCGTCGTCACCTCGCGCTCAGTCCGCTGAGCCTGGCGGTCGAGCACTTGGACACGGATCTGGGACACGGCTTCGCCTCACGTTGACGTCGGAATCGGGTGACCGGCCCGGTTGACCGGACCCGGAAATGATGCTACCGCGAAGCCCAACTTCCCCGCGGTCAGCGGCTGGCCGTGTGGTGCCGGAACAGCCAGCTGGCCGCGACCGCCGCGAGGACGAGAACCGCCCCGAAGTAGCCGCAGGCGAGCCAGGCCTCGTGCCCGACGGAGGCCCCGGTTGACGTGCGGCCCGTCCACAGCCCGCGCATGGTCTCGATGACCGGCGTGAACGGCTGGTTGGCGGCGACCGGGCGCAGCGCCCGGGCCATCGTTCCGGCGGGAACGAAGGCGGTGCTCAGGTAGGGGATGAACATAAACAGGAAGGTGGCTCCGCTGGCCGCCTCAGGGCTGCCGAGCAGCAGCCCCAGGCAGGCGGCGAGCCAGGACATGGCCGCGATGAACAGGACGACCAGCGCGATGGCGCCGGCCCAGGCCAGCGGGCTGGCCGCGGGGCGCCAGCCGACACCCAGGGCCACCGCGATCACCAGGGCGGTAGCGAGCAGGTTACGGGCCAGGCTGGCGGCGACCTGGCCGGCCAGCACCGACCAGGCGGCGATCGGCATCGAGCGGAACCGGTCGACGATGCCGGTACTCATGTCGGTGGCGACCGCGACCGCCGTCGTGCCGGCCCCGAAGCCCGCGCACAGCACGATCAGCCCGGGGACCACGTAGCTGACGTAGCCGGCCCCGCCCGCGCCGATGCCGGCGTTGAACACGCCGCCGAAGACGTAGACGAACAGCAGCATCAGGATGACCGGGAGGGCGAGGGCGGTGATAAACGCCTCGGGGTCGCGCACCGAGCGGCGCAGGCTGCGGGCGATCATCACCCGGGTGTCACTCAGGGCATCGCCGAGGCGGGCAGGCCGGTAAACGGCGGTGGTGGTCATGCCATCTCCCGGGCGTAATCGGCGGGGCCGGGGCCGGCTGGTGCGGTGAGCGCGAGGAAGACCTCGTCCAGGCTGGCCAGGCCGAGGCCGGACTTGAGCTGGCCGGCGGTCCCCTCGGCCACGATGCGCCCCTGGTGCAGCACGGCCACCCGGTCGGCCAGCTCCTCCGCCTCCGCGAGGTACTGGGTGGTGAGCAGCACGGTGACGCCGTCGGCGGCCAGCTCCCGGACGGCGGACCAGAGCTGGTCGCGGCTGCGCGGGTCCAGGCCGGTGGTCGGCCCGTCCAGGAAGAGCAGCTCCGGCCGGGCGACCAGGCTGA
>DASWUW010000269.1:0-4545 GCA_036406335.1 Trebonia sp. | reverse complement strand
CACCGTCGTCGGCTCCGCTACCTACACCTGGAACCCGTCCGCCGGCAACACGGTCACGATCCCGCTGCCGGCCGGGACCAGTGACCAGTATGTCCGGCTCAGCTTTACCGCCAACAGCGTCCAGAACGGCGCCCAGGTCTCCGAACTGGAGGTGTTCGGACCGTGAGGCGCGGCCCGGCGCTGAGCCGGGACTGAGTCTCCGCCCGGGGGGCGCCCGCTTCGGCGGGCGCCCCCCGCCCGTGGTCAGCCGAGCGGGTCGAAACCGGTCGCGCGGGCGGTCTTCTCCCAGGCTGACAGCTCGGCCCGGACGCTGTCCAGGTGGCCGCTGATCGCGTCGACCGCGTCGTCCCCGAGCGGCAGGCGCAGCGGAGTCTCCGGCGCGTCGATAGCGGTGATGATGGCCGCGGCCGCCTTGGCCGGGTCACCCGGCTGCTGGCCGTCGCTGCCGGAGATCATCTGCCGGGTCAGCCCGACCGTGGGCGCGTAATCAGCGATCGGCCCGCTCGCGGAGGTCGCGGCGAAGAGCCCGGTGCGGAACGCCCCCGGCTCCACGATCAGCACCTTGATCCCGAGCGGGCGCACCTCGTCGGCGAGGGCCTCGGACATCCCCTCCAGCGCGAACTTGGCCCCGCTGTAGGCCGCGAACCCGGCGAACGACAGCTGCCCGCCCATACTGCTCATCGTGACGACCGTCCCCGAACGGCGCTGGCGCATGTGCGGCAGTACCGCCCGCAGCAAGGCGGCCGGGCCGAACACCTGAACGTCGAACAGGGAGCGCAGTTCCCGGTCCGACGTCTCCTCGAGCGCGCCCACGTGGCTCCGCCCGGCGTTGTTCACCAGCACGTCGATCCGCCCGTGACGGCCGATCACGTCCCGGACGGCCGCCCCGATCGCGGCCGTGTCGGTCACGTCCAGCACGAGCGCCTCCACCTGGCCCGGGTGCGCCGCGGCCAGGTCGGTCAGCGGTTCTGCGCTGCGGGCAGTCGCGATGACGGTGTCGCCCGCCGCCGCCGCCGCCTCGGTGACTGCGCGGCCGAAGCCGCTGCTTGCTCCCGTGATAAGCCACACCCGGTTCATCGGCTGCTCCGTTCGTCGTCGGTGCGCTACCTGACCAGCCTGCGGGCAGGAGAGCTGGTCTGTCCAAGACCCGCCGTGATAACCAATAGCTATGGACGTGCACGGCAGGGATCTGCGCTACTTCGTCGCGGTGGCCGAGGAACTGCACTTCACCCGGGCGGCGGAACGGCTGTACCTGTCCCAGCCGGCGCTGAGCAAGCAGATCAGGATGCTGGAACGTCAGCTCGGCGCGCCGTTGTTCGAGCGCGGCCGGACCGGCGTCGCCCTCACCCCGGTGGGCGTGGCGCTGCTGCCGCATGCCCGCCGGGTGCTGGCCGCCTGGGACGAAGCCTGGCAGGCGGCCCAGGCGGCCCAGAGGGAGCAGCGGGCGACCCTGCGGGTGGGGATGAGCACCAGTCCCGTCCGCCACGGCCTGCTGGCCGCGATCAGGTCCCGGTTTACCGCGACGCACCCCGCGGCCAGGGTGACACTGCACGAGATCAGCTGGGAGGACCCCACCGCCGGCCTGGCCGGCGAGCTGACCGACGTCGCTTTCGTATGGCTGCCGCTGCCCGATCCCGGCCGGTACCGGTGGACCGTCGTCGCCGAAGAGCCCCGGCTGGTCGCCCTGCCGGCCGACGGGCCGCTCGCGCACCGGATCGGGCGCCGGGCCGGGTCGCAGGAACCCGTCGATTTCGCGGACCTGCTCGACGAGCCGTTCCTGGCACTGCCGCGCAGTGCCGGTCCGCTCCGGGACTACTGGCTGGCCAGCGACGCCCGCGATGGCAGGCCGCCAGTAATCGGCGCCGAGGTCTCCAGCGTCGGCGAGACCTACGAAGCACTGCTCGACGGGCGCGGGATCGTCCTGCTGGCTGCCGGGAACGCACCGCTGGTGAGCCTGGACGGGGTGATCACCCGTCCGGTCCGCGGGCTGTCACCGAGTCAGTTCGCTCTCGCCTGGCGCGCGGCTGACCGCCGTCCGCTGGTCCGCGACTACGTCCGGGCGGGCCAGCAGACCCGGCCTGGGCCGCCCGGAACCGGGCACGTCTCATTTATCGAAGATATGTTTGACACTCCGAACGGTCCCGTCTAGATTGTCGTCATCAATGGCTATCGTACTGGAGGCCGACCGATGCGGCACGATGAACCCGATCCCGAAAACCTGAGCGCCCGCCAGGTCAAGATCGTCCAGGTCATCGAGGATTCCATCCGGCGGCACGGCTTCGCGCCCAGCCTGCGCGAGATCGCCGCCGCGGTCGGGCTGAAGAGCACCTCCAGCGTCTCCTACCAGATGTCTGAGCTGGCCCGGAAGGGCCACCTGACCCGTGAGGCCGGGCGGCCGCGGACCGCCGTCCTCGGAAACGCCGCCCAGCGCCGCACCGCCCCGAAACCGGGGCGGGCCGCGGGGGCGCGGCTGACGTCGGTGCCGCTGGTGGGCCGGATCGCCGCCGGGATCCCGATCACCGCCGAGCAGCAGGTCGATGAGTTCATCCCGCTTCCCCGGCAGCTCACCGGCGAGGGCACCCTGTTCATGCTGAAGGTCGCGGGCGACTCGATGATCGACGCGGCCATCGCGGACGGGGACTGGGTGGTCATCCGCGAGCAGCACGACGCGGAGAACGGCGAGATCGTCGCGGCCATGATCGACGGCGAGGCCACGGTCAAGACGCTCAAGAAGGGCGACGGGCACGTCTGGCTGATGCCGCACAACCCGGCCTTCACGCCGATTCTCGGCGACGACGCCAGCATCCTGGGCAAGGTGGTCACGGTCGTGCGCCGGCTGTAGTCCGGCCCCTCCGGCCCCCGGCGGGCCTGGCCGCTAAGGCAGGCTGACGACCACCTTCGCGGCCGAGACGCCCTTGCGCTGAATGTCCAGGGCCTGCTGGATGTCCGGCACGCCGTGGCCGGCGACAAAGGGCTTCGGGGCCGCGGCGTAGCGGCCCGCGGCGAGCGCGGCGGGCAGGAAGTCGCGGTAGACCAGGTCGCAGACCTGGTTGGCCTTCAGCGTCGTGCCGAAGATGAACTTGGTCCTGACCCGGCGGCGGCGGGCGCTGACTTGCAGCGCCACGTTGGCGGAGACGAACCGCAGCATAAGCCGGGGGAGTTCGAGGCGGCCGCGGTCGCTGCCGCCGAGACTGGCGAAGGACACCGGCGGGCTGGCGATGGACACGAACCGGTTCCCGGTACTCGCGCCCGCGATCCGCACGCAGGCCGGGGCGGACGTGGTGCCGATCGCGATCGCGCCGGCCAGGGTCCGGCCCTCGAGCGCCGCGATAATGTCCGGGACGACGTCCGGGCGGTTGTAGTCGAAGACCTGCGCGGCTCCGAGGAGGCGGACGTACTCGAAGTTGTGCGGCGAGGCCGTGGTGATGACCTCGTAGCCGGCCGCGGCCGCCAGCTGGATGGCGTTGCTGCCTACGCTGGTCGAGCCGCCCCACACCAGCACCGTCTGGCCGGCCGGGACCGGGTTCAGCGACGGCGGGCGCAGTCCCAGCTGGTCGTCCTGGAACAGCGCGCACGCGGCCGTCGATACTCCTAGCGGCAGCACGGCGGCGTCCTCGAACGCCAGCGTGTCCGGGATCGGGCTGGCCATGCGCTCCAGCAGCACGGTGTACTGCTGGAAACCGCCCTCGGCGGCGCTGTTGCTGTCCTTGTCGGTACCGACCGCGTGGCCGATCACTCGCATCCCGGGCCGGAAGCGGGTCACCGCCCGGCCGGTCTCGACCACCTCGCCCGCCACGTCGGAACCGAGCACGGTGGGGTACTTCAGCCAGCGGTAGGCCACGGTGCCCGCGACCTGGATGACCCATTCCAGCGGGTTGACCGCCACGGCGCGGTTGCGCACGACGATCTGGTCGTCCGCGGGCGGCGTGTACGGCGCGGGACCCACTTCGAGCCGCGCGTACGGGGCGTTGATCCAGGCGGCGGTGTTGACGGGCATCGCGTGGGCTCCTCAGACGTTAGTCATTGCACTTGGTGTAATCGCCAGTCTGGCACGTGATTACACCAAGTGCAAACGAGGTAGGTTGATCCCATGGGGCGCTGGGAGCCGAACGCGGCCGGACGACTGCAGCAGGCCGCTATGGCCCTGTTCCTGGAGCGGGGCTACGCCGACGTGACGGTGGCCGAGATCGCCGACCGGGCCGGCCTGACTAAGCGCACCTTCTTCAACCACTTCGCCGACAAGCGGGAGGTGTTCTTCGCCGGGGCCCGGGACTTCGAGGCAGGCGTCGTCGCCCACCTGGCCGAGGCCGGCGCCGACCTCGATCCCATCGAGGCGGCGGTCGCCGCGCTGACCCGTGCGGGCCTCGAGCTGGCGGGCTACATCGCTTTCGCCGACGCCCGCCGGGCGCTGGTCGCCTCATCTCCTGAGCTGCGCGAACGCGATCTGATCAAGCTGGCCTCACTGGCTTCGGCCATCGCCGGAGCGCTCAGCTCGCGCCATGTCCCGGCCCGGACCGCGGCCCTCGCCGCGCAGGCGGCCGTGGC
>DASWUW010000268.1:0-3257 GCA_036406335.1 Trebonia sp. | reverse complement strand
CGCGCTGTGCTCCGACAGCCGGGCCAGCGCGGACCGGGCCACGGCGGGCTGGTCGACCGCGAGGCTGAAGGCGGCCAGCCGGGCCGGCGACGCCTCCAGGGCGGTGAGCGCCCCGCGGCGGTCCCCCGCGCCCCACAGGGCGGCGGCCCGGCCGTACGGGCCCGCGAGCCCGACCAGGCCGCGCAGCGGCGCGGGCAGCGCCCGCCAGGCGAGCGTCACCGCGCGCACCGGGTCGTCGGTCACGTGCCGCAGCATCACGGATGCGGCGAGCACGACCGCTCGCGGAGTCGGCTTTACAGTCACGCCGGCCGATATTAGTGCCAATTGGCGGCCAGGTGCGGCCGACCGCCATCTCAAGCGCGTAACCGTAGCCTTCAGCGCCGTCTCGCCGGGACGGGACCGATACGATGACGATCCAGGCAAGGGGGCACGGCCCCGGCCCGGACACCGGCCATTCTGGTCAGCGACGGCGAAAACCCGGCTGCCCCGCTCAGCGGCTTACCGGCTCAGCGCGGATGCGGGGCCGTCCCGGGCGACAACCGACCGAAGGAGACTCCGAAGGCGAATGAGCGCGACGATCACGCATGTACTCGGAGCCAGGCCGAACTTCGTCAAGGCGGCGCCGGTCATCCGCGCGCTGGCCGCGCACGGCCACACCCAGCGCGTCGTGCACACCGGGCAGCACTACGACGAGCGGATGTCGGACGTGTTCTTCGTGCAGCTCGGGCTGCCCAAGCCGGACGTCAACCTGGGAGTCGGCTCCGGGACGCAGGCCACCCAGACGGCGGACGTGCTGGTCGGCCTGGAACGCGAGTTCCTCGACACCCGGCCGGCGCTGGCGGTGCTGTACGGGGACGTGAACTCCACCGTCGGCGCGGCACTGGCCGGGGCCAAGCTCGGCGTGCCGCTGGCCCACGTGGAGGCCGGGCTGCGCTCGTTTGACAACACGATGCCGGAGGAGATCAACCGGCGGCTCACCGACCAGATCAGCGACCTGCTCTTCTGCACCTCGCCGGAAGCGCTCGGGCACCTGGCCCGGGAAGGCCGGCCGGACAGCGCCATGTACCTGGTCGGCAACCCGATGATCGACACCCTGGTCGCCAACCTGGACAAGTTCGACGCCGCTGCCGCCCGCGCCGCCTACGGCCTCGGGACCAGCCGCTACGTCGTCGCCACCCTGCACCGGCCCGCCAACGTGGACTCCCCTGAGCGGGCCGCCGAGCTGGTCCGGGCGCTGCACGAGGTTGCCGCCGGGCTTGACGTGATCATCCCGCTGCACCCGCGCGGCCGCGCCACGCTGACCGCCGCCGGACTGCTCGAGGCACCCCGGATCCGGGTCGTCGACCCGCTCGGCTACATCGAGTTCATGTCGCTGGTGCGCGGGGCGGCTGCCATCGTGACCGATTCGGGCGGCGTGCAGGAGGAGACTACGCTGCTGCGCGTGCCCTGCCTCACCCTGCGGCCGAACACCGAGCGGCCCATCACCATCACCAGCGGCTCCAACCGGCTGGTCACCCGCGACGAGCTGGCCGCCGCCGTGCTGAAGGCGGTTGACGACGGCCCCTACACCGGCGAGCTGCCCCCGCTGTGGGACGGCCAGGCAGGGCCGCGCATCGCCCGGATTATCACCGGCCGGCTGGCGGCCGGCCGATGAGCGAAACGCCGCCGGAGACGCTCCCCGGCACCGCCCCCGGCACCAGCACTGGCCCTGCCCTCGCCCCCGGCACCAGCGCCGTCCCCGGCACCAGTCTCAGCCCCGATACCAGTCCCGGCACCGGCACCGGCGCGCCGGGCAGCGAGACCGGGCTCACTGAGGACGCCGGGATCGCCGCGGAGCGGGAGCGCCTGTCGCGGCAGCTGCGCGACACCCGGGTGCAGCTGGCGATGACCGAGACGCGGCTGTCCGCGCTGGAGCAGTCCGCGACGATGCGGTTCGGCCGCACGCTGGCCAACGCGGCCAAGAAGCCCTGGCCGCGCAGCGCACTGCTGCCCCGCGACCTGTACAAGCTGTGGCGGGAGCGCGGCGCGCCCAAGAGCGGCGCGCAGAACGCCGCCTCCGCCCTCGCTTCCGCGCAGCTCGCCGACCTCAAGGGGACCGGCGGCCGCTTCCTGTCCGCGCTGACCGCACCGGGCCTGCTGCCCGGCTCCGACCCGGGGCTGGCGCTGGCGGGCCTGGCCGGCGGCGGCGGCAGCCTGGTGATCACCGGCGCGCTGAGCGCCCTCGGCTGCGCCACCCTGGCTCCCGACGCCGTCGTTCACCCGCTGCTGCCGCACGACGCGGACGTGGTGGTCGAGGGCACCGGTGCTGACCTGGTGCTGATCGAGGCGTCGGCGCTGCTCCCCGGCCAGCCGTGGGCGTATGCCACCGACCCGGCGGCGGCCGACCGAGGCCGTCGGCTGGCCCGGATGATCGTCATGGCCCGCGCCCTGGGCAAGCCGGTCGTCCTGGTCCGCGACGTCCCCCACTCGCTGATGCCGGGCATCGGCTGGCTCGCCGCGAGCTGCGACGCGGTACTCGACGGCGGACTCGGTGTGCAGCTGGCCCGGTTCAATCCGCTCGGCCTGAACCCGGACCGCCCGGCTGCACCGGTCTACGCCGGAGCCCGGGACCCGCGGGAGACGCCCGCGGTGCGGGCCCTGCTCGACTCGCTGACCGCGGTCGCGGCCGGCGACGGCGACGGCGGTCCCGGTGCGGCGGTGCGGCTGGCCGGGGCCCGGTCGTGGCGGTCGCTGCCCGCGCTGTACCGGGACAACGCCGTGTTCGTCACCGCGTCCGCCGCCCAAGGTCTCGAGCAGGCGGCCAGCGGCGCCCGGGTGATCGGCCCGCTCGGCTCCGGCACGGACGCCGCCGCCGTACGGGCTGAGCTGGAGGCGGCCCGCGCCGCCCGGCCGCTGACCCCGGCCGAGATCCGCGTGCGGCTGCGCGACATCTTCCTGTCCGACGCGACTCCGGCCCGGCTCGGCGAGCTGCTTCAGACGGCCGGGCTGCCCGGCGCGCTGGTCGGCGGCCGGCAGGTCGGGGTGCTGGTCTCGCTGGCCGACGGTGCGCAGGCGGGCCGGGTAGCGGCCGCGCTGCTGGCCCAGCGGCTGCGGCCCGCCGAGGTGATCGCCGTCTGTCCCGACGGCGAGGCGCAAGCCGCCCGGGACGCGTTCCGCGGGCTGGCCGGGCACGGTATCCGGGTCTCGGTCACCTCGGCAGTCCCGGCCGGGTCCGACGGCGGGCCGCTGCGCGGTGCGCCCGACGTGGAACAGGCCCG
>DASWUW010000267.1:0-3969 GCA_036406335.1 Trebonia sp. | reverse complement strand
CGGGCGGCGGCGGCGGCCGGGGCCAGCGCGACCGGAACCCAGTCCACGGTGAACAGGGCGTCGTCCAGGCCGCCGCGGGCGATCGCCAGCTGGGCGGGCGTGACCGGCCTCCGGGTCAGCGAGTCGACCGAGGCCACCGGCGCGCCGAGCGCGTCGGCCGCGTCGAGCGACAGCCGCCCGGCCGCGTCGCGCCGGATCCGCAGCCGCAGCGCCGCGGTCCCGGCCGTGTAGAGCGACACCCCGCCCCAGGTGAAGGGCAGCAGCGGCTGACCCGGGACGACGCCGGGCCCGACGGCCTGGAAGGCGGCCTCGAGCAGGGCCGGGTGCAGTCCGTAGCGGGCCGCCCCGTCGGCTCCGGCGGGCAGCGTGACCTCGGCGAACACCTCGCCGCCGCGCCGCCAGGCGGCGCGCAGCCCGCGGAACGCCGTCCCGTAGCGGAACCCGGCGGCGGCGAATTCCTCGTACCAGCCGGCGATGTCGGCCGGCTCGGCGTCCGGCGGCGGCCAGGCCCCGGTGGCCCAGGCAAACGCGGTGCCCCCGGGAGAGTCCGGCAGCGGCTGCTCCCCGGGGGCCAGCCGTCCGCTGGCGTGCCGGGTCCACGCGCCCGCGCCGTTGTCCGGCCGGGCGTGTATCTCCACCGCCCGCCAGCCCGCGGCATTCGGGTCGTCGGCGTCCGGTTCCGCGACCGTGACCTGGACCTGGACGGCCCGGCCGGCCGTCAGCGCCAGCGGAGTATGCAGGGTCAGCTCCTCGATGCGCCGGCACCCGGCCCGTTCCCCGGCCACCGCCGCCAGTTCCACGAAGGCCGTTCCCGGCAGCAGCACGGTTCCCGCCACCGCGTAGTCGGCCAGCCACGGCTGGGCCGTCAGCGACAGCTGCCCGGTGCACACGATGCCCGGGCCGCCGGCCAGCTCGACCAGGGCGCCGAGCAGCGGGTGGCCCACGCTGCGGAGGCCGGCGGACCGCACGTCGCGGGTGACGGCCGGCGCGGCCCGCGGCCAGTACCGCTGCCGCTGGAACGCGTAGGTGGGCAGTTCCACCGGCTGGCTCGCGGGCAGCACCGACGCCCAGTCGACAGCCCCGCCGCGGACGTGGAGTTCGGCCAGCGAGGCGAGCAGCCGCCCGGCGCCGCCGTCGTCCCGGCGCAGCGTCCCGGTGACCAGCAGCCCGGCGGCCGGCGCCCCGGCCGGCAGCGCGCCCGTCGCGGCGGCTTCGACGGCAGCGGTGACCGGCGCGGTCAGCACCGGGTGGGGCGAGACCTCGACGAACGCCTGGTGCCCGGACTCGTGCAGCACCCGCACGGCTCGTTCGAACTCCACCGGCGCGCGCAGGCTGTCGTACCAGTAGCCGGCGTCGAGCTCGGCCCCGTCCAGCCACTGCCCGGTCATCGAGGACACCATCGGGATGACCGCGCGGGCCGGGCGCAGGCCCGACAGCGCCGCCCGGATCTCGCCCTCGATCGCCTCGACCTGCGGGCCGTGGGAGGCGTAGCCGACTGGTAGCACCCGGGCCCGCACGCCCCCGGCCTCGCACACCGCGACCAGCTCGGCGACCGCATCCGGGTCACCGGAGACCACCGTGGCGCCCGGGCCGTTCACTACCGCGACCGACAGCCGCCCGCCGTAGCCGGCCAGCCGCTCGCGCACCGCCTCGGCCGGCTCGGCCAGCGACGCCATCGCGCCCTTTCCGGCCAGCGCGGTCAGCGCCCGCGACCGCAGGGCCACGACCCGGGCCGCGTCCTCCAGCGACAGGATCCCGGCGACCACCGCGGCGGCGATCTCACCCTGCGAGTGGCCCGCCACCGCGTCCGGAGTCACCCCGGCGGCCTGCCAGACCGCGGCGAGGGAGACCATGACCGCCCACAGCGCGGGCTGCACCACGTCCACCCGCTCCAGCGCGTCCGCGTCGCCCAGCACGTCGTCCAGCGACCAGTCCGTGTGCCGGGCGAGGGCCGCGGCGCACTGCGCCATCCGGGCCCGGAAGACCGGTGACGCGGCCTGGAGGGCAAGGCCCATTCCCGCCCACTGGGTGCCCTGGCCCGGGAAAACAAATACCACGCGCCCGTTCGGGCTGGCGCTGCCGGTGACGGTGCCCGCCGCGGGCTCGCCCGCCGCGACCGCGGCCAGCCCCGCGGACAGCTCCGCCTCGCTGGCGCCGATCACCACGGCCCGCTGCTCGAACACCGAGCGGGTGGTGGCCAGCGACCAGGCCACGGCGGCCGGGCCGGGCGCCTGCCGCTGGCCGCCCCAGTCGGCCAGCCGCCGGGCCTGGCTTCGCAGGCCCGCGGCCGACCGGGCCGACAGCAGCCACGCGGTGGCGCTGCCGTGGTCGAGGACGGCCGGGGAGTCCCCGGCGGTATCCGGAACTTCGGCCGGGTCGCCGGCGGGCGGGTCCTCCAGGATCGCGTGCGCGTTGGTGCCGCTGAACCCGCAGGAGGAGACGGCGGCGCGGCGGGGGCGGCCGTCGGCCGTCCACGGGACCGGCTCGGTGAGCACCCGAAGGTCGCCGGCCGACCAGTCGACGTGCTCCGACAGCTGCTCGGCGTGCAGGGTGCGCGGCAGTTGCCCGTGCTGCAGGGCGAGCACCATCTTCATCACCCCGGCCACGCCGGCCGCGCACTGGGTGTGCCCGATGTTGGACTTCACCGACCCGACGTAGACCGGCTGGCTCTCCGGGCGGTGCTGCCCGTAGGTGGCCAGCAGCGCCTGCACCTCGATCGGGTCGCCCAGCACGGTGCCGGTGCCGTGCGCCTCCACCGCGTCGACCTGCTCCGGGCGCAGCCCGGCGCCGGCCAGCGCGGTGCGGATGACCCGCTGCTGCGCGGGGCCGTTGGGCGCGGTCAGCCCGTTACTCGCGCCGTCCTGGTTGACCGCGCTGCCGGTGACCACGGCCAGCGGCCGGTGCCCGTGGCGGCGGGCGTCGCTCAGCCGCTCGAGCACGAGCACGCCCGCGCCCTCGGACATGCCCATGCCGTCCGCGTCGGCGCTGAAGGCCTTGCACCGCCCGTCGGCCGCGAGGGCGCCCTGCTGGGTGAAGCCGAGCAGCCCGCCCGGGTTGGCCATGATCGTCACGCCGCTGGACAGGGCCAGGGTGCATTCGCCGGACCGCAGCGCCTGCACGGCCAGGTGCAGGGAGACCAGGGACGACGAGCAGGCGGTGTCGACCGTGAGCGCCGGGCCCTCCAGGCCGAGCAGGTAGGACAGCCGTCCCGCCATCACGCTGGCCGCCGTGCCGGTCAGCAGGTGGGCGGCGAACTCGGCTTCCATGCCCGCGCCGTAGCCGGAGTAGGAGGCGCCGGTGAACACCCCGGTCGGGGAGCCGTTCAGCGCGCGGGGATCGATCCCGGCGTGTTCGAGCGCCTCCCAGGAGACTTCGAGGAGCAGCCGCTGCTGCGGGTCCATCGCGAGGGCTTCGCGCGGGGAGATCCCGAAGAACCCGGCGTCGAACTCGCCCGCGCCGAACAGGAATCCGCCCTTGCGGGTGTACCCGGCCGCGGCCGGGTCCTGGTCCTGGGCGTAGGGGCCGGTCTCCCAGCCCCGGTCCTGCGGCAGCGCGGTGATCGTGTCCGTCCCCGCGGCGAGCAGCTCCCAGAGCCGCTCGGGGGTGTCCGCGCCGCCGGGGAACCGGCAGCCCATCCCGATGATCGCGATCGGCTCGCCGTCCGCGGCGGGCGCGGAGCGCGGAACCGGGCTGGCCTGGTCTGCGTCGCCGAGCAGCCGGGTGCGCAGGTGGGCGGCGAGCACCGTCGGCGCGGGGTAGTCGAAGACCAGGGTGGCGGGCAGGCGCAGCGCGGTGGCGGCGGTCAGCCGGTTGCGCAGCTCGACCGCGGTGAGCGAGTCGAAGCCCAGGTCGGTGAAGCTCCGGGCCGGCTCGATGGCGTCGGGCGCGGCGTGCCCGAGCACGGCCGCGGCGTGCCCGCGGACCAGCTGGACCAGGGCCCGGTCCTGGTCGGCGCGCGGCAGGGGCGCC
>DASWUW010000266.1:0-3188 GCA_036406335.1 Trebonia sp. | reverse complement strand
GCCAGCATGACCCAGTCATCGGGCGAAACTGGCCTGCTGTAGGTTTCCGGTGCGGTCCGAGCTGGCATCGCTATCCCCCTGAATCGCAGACAGAGTTAGCCGGACGAAAGCGGGCTGGATACGTGAGCCGCCGTTGCTGCGGCAGATCGCGGATTACCCTATAGAACAAGAGAATGGCAGAGAAATGACCCGGTCCGGCCGTGCGTTCAGGTTCGCGTTCATCTGGTGCCAGGCACCAGTTGAACGGTGCTTCCGCTTTACACTCGCTCCGCGCTTTTGTTATTTTGACTGCTGATGAACGGACTGAGCGGTGCCAATACCCAGCTGCTGAGAGTCGGGTTTATCGCGGCCCTGGTGCTGGCCCTGCTGCTGATCGCGGGGATCTTTCTGCCTCTCGACTCGGGCAACCTGCCCCGCGACGGCGCCGGCTGGCTGCACTACCTGCACGGCAACGGCGGCGCCTGGGCGGTCGTCATCGTGCTCTCGGTCCTCGGCGACCTGCTGCTCGTGCCGGTCGCGCTGGCGTTGTCCGTCGTGCTGGAGCCGGCCCACCGGGCGCTGGTGCTGCTGGCTGGCGCCTGCCTCGCCCTGTTCGTCGTCCTCGACCTGGCCGTCACCTGGACCAGCTACGCGACCCTGCTCGCGCTGAGCGGGCACTCGAGCGCGTCCTCGCTGGGCGCGGCCGACTACGCGGCGGCGGTCCTCGATTCCCCGCTGGACCGGATTTTCTCGTCCGGCCTCCAGTCGCTGGGCATCGCGCTGATCAGCCTGGCCATGCTCCGCGGCTCCGGCTTCCGCAAGGTCACCGGGTACCTGGGCCTGGCCGCGGCCGTCGCCGGGTTCGTCGCCGTCGCGCCGCTGCCGGTGATCGGGATCATCCACGCCCGGGTCACGGCGGTGTGGCTGGTACTCGCGGCGGGACGGCTGCGTACTTATTACCGCGAGTCGCGGGAGCCGGAAGCGGCCGTCCAGGCCCGGGTCTGACCTTCCGCCCTGCGGGGTACAACTGCTGATCGTCAGTGCCAGACAGCATGGTCAAATGGTAATTGGGGTCTAAGGAATAGGCCGCCGTGCAGGGCGCCGCCCGTGCCTGGCGTGCGGCCGGGAAACGGCCGGTGCCCGCGTACCAGGTCGGCGGCCCAATCCTGATCGAAGAGTCCGCGCAACCCGCGAGCAGGATCGACCGTGGTGTACGCCCGGGTGTCGTCAGCGAACCAGAACCGGACCTTGACCAGCAGGTCGCCCGGGTCACCGCCTGGGTCATCGCGGTCGAGCACCGCGACCGGTTCGCCCGGTTCGGCGCCGATTACGTCGAGGCCGCACTGCACGCTCAAGGCCGGCGGCTGGCCGTGGCCGATCCGTCAGAGGCCGACGACGACCTTCTGCGTGACGTGACCGAGATCCGCACGTCCCTGTGCGCCCGCCTGTACGGCAGGCGCACGGCGGCGACCCGCGCCGCCCGCGCCATGTCCGCGCTGGAAAGCGGCCCTTCATGACCACGCTGGCGCACCGTTTCGCCCTCGACCCGACCCCAGCCCAGGAACGCGCCCTGCGGTCCCACGCGGGGGCGGCGCGGTTCGTGTTCAACTGGGGACTGGCCCGCGTGAAGGCGAACCAAGCTGCTCTTGTCCGAGCGGGCTTACTGCTGTACGGCATGCGGGATGGTCGCGGACCGCGACCTGAACGCGGCGCTCAACCTCGCCGCCCTGGGGCGGCGGGAACTGGCCGGGAGTGGACCGGACAGCAACGGACGCGGAGCCGGCCGTAAGAGCGGGCCTGCCCGGCGGGCGGCCGTGAAGCGTCAACCCGGCACCGGGCAACCGGGTCAGGCCGGGACCGCCGCCCCGCAAGGGACGGCTGCGGCATGAACGCGCTATCCAGCGCCAAATCGCAACGGTCAGGGAATCAGCGGCTTCCGTTCCGGCTGGTCCTGAATGCCGAGTTCATTGTCAATGAGGCTGAATATCTCGTCGTCACTCGCTCCGGCCAGCTCACGGTACCCGTCCGCGTTGTCCCGGTTCCCGCTGCGGAAATCAGCCGCGATGCCTTCCAGCCGGGTAACGATCCGGGAGCGGCCGCTGACGTCGGCGGCTACCGCGGACAGCAGCGTCTCCAGGCGGTCGAGTTCCCTGAGGGCCGCGCGGTCCCCGCTGTCTTCCGCCGCCAGGCACTGGCGCAGGTAGCCGACCAGGGCTTCCGGGGTGGGGTAGTCGAACGCCAGGCTGGCCGGAAGGGTGAGGCCGGTGGCGTAGCCGAGCTGATTGCGGAGCTCAAGCGAGGCGAGGGAGGTGAACCCGAGGGTGCGGAAGGTCCGGTCCGGCTCGACGGCGCCGGGCCCGCTCAGGCCCAGCACGAGGGCGGCCCGGGACTGAATCAGCGTACGAAGCACGCTGTCGCGTTCGGCGGCCGGCAGGCCGGCCAGCTGGGCGGCGAACCCGGTCTGGCCGCCGGGCCCGGCCGCGGGGCGGGCGGAGCCGGCCAGGCGGGACAGCAGCGGGGGCAGCTGGGCGGCCTGACGGCGGAGTGCGGCCAGGTCGAGGCGGACCGGGATCCGCAGCGCGGCCGGGGCCCGCCGGGCGTCGGCCGGGGTTCGCAGGGCGTCGGCCGGGGTTCGCAGGGCGGCGGCCGGGGTTCGCAGGGCGGCGGTGAGCAGGGTCAGCGCGTCGGTGTCGGCGAGCGGGCGCAGCCCCTGGCGGGCCAGCCGCTGCTGGTCGGCTCCGGCCAGCCGGCCGGCCAGGCCCGCGCCGGACTGCCACGGCCCCCAGGCCAGCGACACGCCGGGCAGGCCTTCACGGCGGCGGCGGGACGCCAGCCCGTCGAGGAACGTGTTCGCCGCCGCGTAGCTCGCCTGCCCGGCGTTGCCGAGCACGCCGGCGACGGAGGAGAACAGCACGAAGTACTCCAGGCGGGCGGACTGGGTGAGCTGGTGCAGATGCCAGGCACCGTCCGCCTTGGGCCGCAGCACCGCGTCCAGGCGGTCGGCGCTGAGCGTACTCAGCACGCCGTCGTCGAGCAGGCCGGCCGCGTGCACGACCCCGGTCAGCGGCGCGCCGGCCGGGATATCCGCGATCACCGCGGCCAGGGCTTCGCCGTCGGCGGCGTCGCCGGCCGCCAGCCGGACCGCCGCGCCCGCCTGGCTCAGGGTGGCTGCCAGCCCGGCCGCCCCGGGAGCGCCCGGGCCGCGCTCC
>DASWUW010000265.1:0-7167 GCA_036406335.1 Trebonia sp. | reverse complement strand
GAAGGCCATCGTGTGCCCCTACCACTCGTGGGCGTTCTCGCTGTCGGGCGAGCTGCGGGGGGCGCCGGGCTACCGCGGGCTGCGGGCCGGCGAGTGGTCGCTGCGCGAGCTGCCCGCCGCCGAGTGGCACGGGCTGATCTTCGTCGACGCCTCGGGCGGGGCGGCGGGGCCGCTGCCGCTGTCCGCCCTCGATCCGATCGTCGCCCCCTACGAGCCGGCGCGGCTGGTGACCGCGGCGACGCACCGCTACGACGCGGCCGCCCACTGGAAGATCCTGACCGAGAACTACCACGAGTGCTACCACTGCCCCACCATCCACCCCGAGCTGTGCAGCGTGTCGCCGCCGCACAGCGGGGAGAACTACGACTCCTCCGGCAGCTGGATCGGCGGCTGGATGGAGCTGCGAGACGGGGCGGTCACCATGTCGCTCGACGGGCACAGCGACGGCGTGCCGCTGCGCGGGCTGTCCGGGGACGCGCTGCGCACCGTGGCCTACGTGGGCATCTTTCCCAACGTGCTGCTGAGCCTGCACCCGGACTACGTGATGACGCACGTGCTGGTACCGGCGGCGCCCGCCCGGACGGTGATCGAGTGCTCGTGGGCGTTCGCGCCCGAGGCGGTCGCGTCCCCCGGCTTCGACCCGTCCTACGCGGTGGACTTCTGGGACCTGACCAACCGGCAGGACTGGACCGCCTGCGAGTCCGTGCAGCGCGGGCTCAGCTCGCCGTTCGCCTCTCCCGGGCCGCTGTCCCCGGACGAGGACGCGGTCTACTCCTTCGTCACCACGGTGGCCCGCGGCTACCAGGGCACCCGGGCGGGCGAGTGGACGGCGCTCACGCGAGGGCGCTGACGCCCCGGCCGGTGAGCTGCCGGGCGATGATCATGCGCTGCACCTCGCTGGTGCCCTCCCAGATGCGCTCCACCCGCAGCTCGCGGAAGAAGCGCTCGGCCACGTTCTCGCGCATGTAGCCGCGGCCGCCGAAGACCTGGACGGCCCGGTCGGCCACCCGGCCCGCCGTCTCCGAGCAGAACAGCTTGATCATCGAGCACCGGGCGTGCGCCGTCCTCGTGTCGGACGGGGCGCGGTCGATGCCGCGGGCCGTCTCGTACAGCATCGAGCGGGCCGCGAACAGCTCGGTGACGCTGTCCGCGAGCATGCCCGCGACCAGGCCGTGCGACGCGATCGGCACTCCCCCGGCGACGCGCGCGGCGGCGAACGCGCTCATCTCCGCGACCAGCCGCTCGGCCGCGCCGGTGCAGCGGGCGGCCACCATCAGCCGCTCGAAGCGGAACCACTCGCGCGAGTACCGCATGCCGCCGCCCTCGGCGCCGACCAGGTTGGCGGCGGGCACCCGGACGCCGGTGAACGCGACGATCGGGTGGTGGTGGCTGATCGTGTGCGAGTAGGCGGGGGTGCGGACGACGGACACGCCGGGGCTCGGCAGGTCGACCAGGAACAGCAGGTGCTCACCGCTGCCTGCCCGCTTACCCTGGAAGAAGGCGTAGTCGGCGGTGTTGAAGCTGGTGACGTGCCACTTGACGCCGTTCAGGACCCACTCGTCGCCGTCGGGTGAGGCGGTCGCCTCGATCGCGTCCACGTCGCTGCCCGCGCCCTCCTCGGTGATCGCGTAGCACTCTTCCCGTTCGCCGCGGATCGTGGGCTTGAGGTACCGCTCGACCTGGTCCGCCGTGGCCACCGGGGGAAACCAGGACGGCGGCGTGGCCGCCACCCAGCCGAGGGCGTTGGTAACCCGGCCGACCTGCTCCTGGACCAGGACCTGCTGCAGCGTGCTGGCACCGCCGCCGCCCAGCTCGCGCGGCAGGTTGGTCGCGAACAGGCCGAGCTCGACCGCGCGCTTCTTGTGCGCCGTGGTGACGGCGCCGGAGAGGCCGCCGGACAGCTCGGCCTCCACCTCGAACGGGATGAGCTCGTCGGCGAAGACGCGGGCGCGCGCCTGGAGGTCCTCGTCTGCTGCGGACAGGCCGTACATGAACGCTGGCACCTCACCGGGTCGCGTAGGCCCTCTGCCGAGGGACATTGACTGAACGTTCAGTTCAAGCCTAGCATCGAGTCATGCCAATGAGCTCTTTCGTTCCCGATGAGCTGCCGAAAACCGCCGCCGCCGTCGTGGTGGGGGGCGGGACGGTGGGCGCGTGGTGCGCCTACTTCCTGCGCCGGGCCGGCCTGGCCAGTGTCGTCCTGCTCGAGAAGGGCGTACTCGGCCAGGGCTCGTCCAGCCGCGCGGCCGGCGTCGTGCGGGTCCAGGGCGGCACTCCGGAGGCGGTTCGCCTCGGCCAGTGGTCGCGTGCCTTCTACCTGGGTCAGCACGAGTCGCTGGGCACCGACTCGGGGTTCGTGCAGCAGGGCTACCTGCTCCCCGCGTTCACCCCGGCCGAGGCCGGCGCGGCCCGGGCCCGGGTTGAGATGCAGCGCGCGCTCGGACTGCCGGTGCGCTGGCTGGACGCGGGCGAGCTGGACGCGGTCAACCCGACCCTCGCCCCCGGGGCGATGCTCGGCGCGACCTACTGCGGCGAGGACGGGTACATCTCCCCGCCGCGCAACGTCGCCGCCTACACCGCGGCCCTGGTGGCCAGCGGGGTGCTGGTCGCCGAGCGGACCCGGTTCACCGGGCTGTCGCCGGACGGCCGGACCGTCAGCACGTCGCGCGGCGACATCACGGCCGGCACCGTCATCCTGGCGGGCGGACCGCAGCTGGCCGTGGTCGGCGCCCTCGCCGGGATCGCGGTCCCGGCCGGCGGCGTGCGGCACCACGTCGCCGTCACCGAGGAACACCCGGCGTTCGCCGACACCGCGATGGTGTTCGACGTGCCGTCCGGGCTGTACTGGCGGCCGGAAGAGGGCGGCCTGCTGTTCGGCATGAGCGACCCCGGCGAGGCGCCGGGCGAGAACCGCCTCATCGACTTCGGCTACCTCGCCCTGATGCGGTCCCGGCTGGCCGCGCTGGTGCCGCTGACCGCGGAACTCGGGGTGCGCCGGGCGTGGGCCGCGACGATCGACTTCACCCCGGACCACCTGCCGATCATCGGCGCCGCCCCCGGCTACGACACCGTGTTCGTGGCGTCGGCGGGCGGGGCCGGGATGATGTGGGGTCCCGGGGTCGCCCGGGCCGTGGCCGACGTCGCGCTGACCGGCGAGACCGACGTGGTCGACGTGACCGGCCTGGGGCTGGACCGGTTCGACGCGAGCGGCAACAGCCGGCTGGCGGCCGACCCGATCGCGCTGCCCTTCCCCCAGAAGCTAACCCTGTCCTGAGTAGCCCTTCCTCGAGAAAGCGTCTTGAACATGACCGATGCCCCCGTGATCGACACCGCCTTCCTCGCCGCCGCGGCCGCCGCCGAGCTCGAGGACTGGGGTCCGCTGGAGGAGGCGAGCTCGCCTGCCGTCCCGATGACCACCCGCGGCCTGACCATCTGGTCCGCGGCCGACGAGTCGGGGGCCGAGGCGGGCATCTGGGAATGCACCGCCGGGCCGTCGTACTGGGTCCAGGAAGAGACCGAGGTCATCTACCTGCTCTCCGGCTCGATGACCGTCACCCCGGACGGCGGCAAGCCGGCCACCCTCGGCCCCGGCGACGTAGCCGTCTTCCCGCGCGGCTGGCGCGGCCCGTGGGAGCTGCACGAGACGGTACGCAAGGTCTACGTGATCTTCTAGCCGGCGAAGTCGGCCCGCATGACCACCCGGCGCAGGCTGGGCGCGCTGACCTCGGTGAAGCCCGCCTCGGCGAACACCTGGACCGCCCCCACGTGCAGCTCGCCCCAGGTGATTTCCCGGCCCGGCCGGGTGCGCATGGCGTAGGCCTCCAGGGCCCGGGCGCCGTTCTCTTTCGCGTAGGGGACGGTCGCGGCGGCCAGCGCGTAGGTGAGGCCGCGCCTGCGGTAGCCCTTGCGGACGACGAAGCAGGTCACCGACCACACCCCGTCGTCCTGCGGGTCCTCGCCGGGGCGGCCCTTCCAGACGGTCGGCAGGCCGAGCAGGCGCGGGTACTCGGTGCGCGGCTCCACCGCGACCCAGCCGACCGGCTCACGGCCCTCGGTGAGATAGGCGACCAGGCCGGTGGTGCTCGTCGCCGCCGGGTCGTCGCAGTTGGCCTGGTCCCGGAGCTGGGCGCGGCGCTGCTCGTCGGTGGCCTGGTCCCAGAACCAGCCCCGGGTCTTGAACCGCTGGCAGTTACACCGGCCGCTGTCCGCGGTGCCGAAGATCGCGGCCAGATCGGCCCCCGTCGCGTGGTTCGCCGGGACGATGGTGAGCATCTCCGGCGTGATCAGGCTCGCTTCGCTCCCGCTCATGGACCGCCACGGTAACCTGGATCCCGGACGTTCCGCTTCCGCGACGGCAAGGCTGGTGGGGCTTATGGCGCCGGAGCTCACCCCGACGGCCCGGGCGCTGCTGGCGCTCGAGGCGATCCAGAACGCCCCCGGCATCAACGCCCAGCGGCTGGGCGACCGCCTGGGGGTCACCGAGCGCGCCGCCCGGCGCTACGTCGCCCTGCTGCGCGAGGCAGGCCTGCCGATCGACTCGGTTAGCGGCCCCTACGGCGGTTACCAGGTCGGGCGCGGGATGCGGCTGCCGCCGCTGACGTTCACCGCCGCCGAGGCGGCCGGCCTGGTCATGGCGGTACTCGAAGGGCACAAGGCGGCGGCCGATCCGGCCGACCTGGTCGGCACCGCCCTGGCCAAGATCATCCGGGTGCTGCCGGCCCGGGTCTCCGCCCTGGTCCGCCCCATCCGCGACGTGACCGGCGCCTCGGCCACCGGCGGCCCGGCCGCCGTGGTAGCCGAGGCCGCGGCGGCGGAAACGCGAGTCAGCCCGGAGCTCACCACCGCCCTGTTCGAGGCCTGCGCAGCCAGCCGGCGGCTACGGCTCTGCTACCGGGCGGCCAGCCGCTCCGCCGACGGAACCCGGGTCGAGCGGACGCTGGAGGTTGACCCGTGGGCGGTGGTGCTGCGGCACAGCCGCTGGTACCTGCTGTGCTGGTCGCACAGCCGGGACGCGCAGCGGGTGCTGCGGGTGGACCGGATCACGGCGGCCGAGCCGCTCCCGGACACGTTCACCGCGCCGCCCGGCCTCGATCCGCTGCGGCTGCTCGAGGAACATCTGTCGCAGGGCTGGCCTCATCCGGTCGACGTGGTGATCGACGCCCCGGTGGCCGCGGTCTCGTCCTGGCTGCCGCGGTCGCTCGGGATCCTGTCGGCCTGCGCCGACGACGGCTCCCGGACCCGGCTCCAGGCCTCCACCGACGAGCCCGCCTGGTACGCGGGGCAGCTGGCCATGCTGCCGTTCCGGTTCCAGGTGACGGAGTCGCCGCCGCTGCGGCAGGCGCTGGCGGAGCTGGGGCGGCGGCTGCTCACGGCCAGCACGGAGGCCAGCCGGTAAGGCGGCTGGACCGGGCTTTGCCGGGCAACCGCCGAAACGGGTTGTCCCGGGCCGACCGGGCGGACTACGGTGGTGACGGACCGTTACTGGCGTTCAGGTGGAGCACCACCGTGGAGCGGTCCCCCGCTGAAGCCGGGAAAAGCCGCGCGCCTGGGCGAGCCACCGATGCCGCCTGAAGGAGCACGCCCGTGAACCACCCAGTCGATACCCCGGTCCGCGTTGACCCGGCGGGAACCGCCTACACCGCCGCGCTCGAAGTCGTCGCGGCGGCCGAGCCCGACGTGGCGGCCGCCATCGCCGGCGAGCTGGCTTCCCAGCGCCGGCAGCTCAAGCTGATCGCCTCGGAGAACTACGCCTCGCCCGCGGTGCTGCTGGCCATGGGCAACTGGCTGTCCGACAAGTACGCCGAAGGGACCGTCGGCCAGCGGTTCTACGCCGGCTGCGAGCTGGTCGACCGGGTGGAGTCGCTCGCGGCCGGGCACGCCCGGGCCCTGTTCGGGGCGGACCACGCCTACGTCCAGCCGCATTCGGGTATCGACGCGAACCTGGTCGCGTTCTGGTCGATCCTGGCCCGCCGGGTGGAAGAGCCGGCCCTGCGGGCGGCGGGCGTCCGCCACGTCAACGACCTGCCCGGCGCCGACTGGGCCGGGCTGCGGCAGTCACTGCACTCGCAGCGGATGCTGGGCATGTCGCTCGACGCGGGCGGCCACCTGACCCACGGCTTCCGGCCGAACATCTCCGGCAAGATGTTCGAGCAGGCCAGTTACGGAACCGACCCCGAAACGGGGCTGCTCGACTACGACGTGATCGCGGCCCAGGCCCGCGAGTTCCGCCCGCTGATCCTGCTGGCCGGGTACTCGGCCTACCCCCGGACCCCCAACTTCCGGGTGCTGCGGGAGATCGCCGACGAGGTCGGGGCCACCCTGATGGTGGACATGGCTCACTTCGCCGGCCTGGTGGCCGGCGGCGTGCTGACGGGTGACCTCAACCCGGTCCCGCACGCCGAGATCGTCACCTCCACCACCCACAAGTCGCTGCGCGGCCCGCGCGGCGGGTTCGTGCTGTGCACCGACGACTACGCCCCCTTCGTGGACAAGGGCTGCCCGATGGTGCTCGGCGGCCCGCTGCCGCACGTCATGGCGGCCAAGGCGGTCGCGTTCGCCGAGGCCCGGCAGCCCGCTTTCGCCGACTACGCGTCCGCGGTCGTCGCCAACGCCCAGGCGCTGGCGGAGGGCCTGCTGCGGCGCCGCACCGAGCTGGTCACCGGGGGCACCAGCAACCACCTCGTGCTGCTCGACGTCGGCGCCAGCTTCGGGCTGACCGGCCGTCAGGCCGAGTCGGCGCTGCTGGACGCGGGCGTGGTGACCAACCGCAACAGCGTCCCGCGCGACCCCAACGGCGCCTGGTACACCTCCGGCATCCGGCTGGGCACCCCGGCGCTGACCACCCTCGGATTCGGGCCGGCCGAGATGGACGAGATCGCGGAGATCATCACCGCCGCGCTCCGCGCCACCGCTCCCGCCGCCGCGGGTGCCAAGGCCAAGTACACCCTGGACGACCGGGTCGCGGCCAGTTCCCGCGAGCGCTGCGCCGAGCTGCTCAGCCGTCACCCGCTCTACCCGGGTATCCAGCTGTGACCGCTTAGCCGGGTAAGGATGCGGCAGCGGACGGCTCAGTCTCAGCAAGAGCTCCGCAATATCCTTCCGGCCAGGAACTACTACATGGCCGGAACAGCCAGGGCGTCTACGGCTACAGGGCCGGCCGGGGTGCAG
>DASWUW010000264.1:0-3338 GCA_036406335.1 Trebonia sp. | reverse complement strand
GACGCCGCCGTCTGGAAGCACGCGAACGAGGCGAGGCCGAAATTCAGGCCGAGACCGAGCGCATCAAGTTCGAGTTGCGGCAGCTGCCCGCCAGGGACCTGGACTGGGAGGAAGAGGACCGCGAACGGGCCCGGCTGCGAGCCGAGCAAAGTCAGGTCGCCAACGCCGCGGTGATAGAAGACTGCGTGGAACTCGTAGAAACCGACGACACGTATCTTGAGCTGTGGGAACGGCAAAGCATCCAAAATCGCGGCTCCTGGCTTGTCGAGCACGGTTTCCGGGTCGCCCGCAATCACCGGCTGTCACCGGGCCCGTGTTCTGCGCCAGGCGAGCAGGCGTCCGCCGACGATCTCCGTCATGTACTCGACGTGGAACCCGGCCCGGCGGCCGCCCTTGCCTGGCCGCCGCGGACCCGGACCACGGAACAGCAGCCACAGACGGCCCGGTGCGGCACAATACCTCTGAAACCCTGCCGCATAACGCCAAGGAGTACTGTCATGGCCGACACCAGCGTGGTCGAGGCGGCCCGCCAGTCCCTGGGGCCGGTCGGGGTCTACCTGCCGGTGCCGTTCACCTCCGCCCCGCCGATCGGCCTGCAGCGGGCGGCGGCCAGCCAGCTGGAGCAGGCCGGCTACCGCACCGCCTGGACCAACGAGACCGTCGGGGGCAAGGATCCGCTGGTCCAGCTGGCACTCCTGCTGCCCGCGACCCAGCGGCTGACGTTCGGCACCGGCATCGCCAACATCTGGGCCCGCGCCCCGCAGACCGCGCACGCCGCCGCGGCCCAGCTGGCCGAGGCCTATCCCGGCCGACTGGTGCTCGGACTAGGGGCCGGCTACCCG
The DNA here is from genome assembly GCA_036406335.1 of Trebonia sp. Taxonomy (GTDB): domain Bacteria; phylum Actinomycetota; class Actinomycetes; order Streptosporangiales; family Streptosporangiaceae; genus Trebonia. The sequence goes on along the minus strand of DASWUW010000264.1, from coordinate 2,496 downwards.
CAGCAGGCGGCCGCCGTGGGCCGCGAGTTCGGCGGCCCGCTGGCCGCGATGCGGGACTACCTGGAGCGGATGGCCGCTCCCACCATGACGCCCGCGCCCGCGGGTAGCTACCCGCGGATCGTCGCCGCGAACGGCCCGCGGATGATCGCCCTGGCCGCCGAGCTGGCCGACGGGGTGCTGCCGGCCGGACTGCCGCCGGCCTTTACCGCCCAGGTGCGGGAGACCCTCGGCCCGGACAAACTGCTGGTCGTCGCCATGTCCGTCATCACCGACACGGCCGACCCGGCGGCGGCGCGGGTGCAGGCCCGGCGTACCGCCGAGACATCGCTGAGCCGGCCCTGGTACGCGGCTACCCTGGCCCGGCTCGGGTACCCGGAGGAGGAGATCGCCGGGGCGAGCGACGAGCTGATCAGCGCGATCGTCGCGCACGGCACTCCCGAGTCGGTCGCGGCCACGGTGGCCGCGCACCGGGCGGCGGGCGCCGACCACGTGATCCTGCTGCGCCCGGGGTCCGACGACAGCGCCGGCCTCATGGACGCGGTCGGGCAGCTGGCGCGGCTCGCGCCCGCCGTGCTGGCGGCCCGCTGAGCGCGCCGCCGTCAGCCGCCCGGCCGCAGCGCGGGAACGTGCTCGCTCGTGACCAGGCCCTGCTCGCGGGTCAGCTCGTCGATGACCGCGAACGCGGCGGCGATCCGCTCCGGCGAGTCGATCACCACCGTGACCACCGGGACCCGCCGGCCGAGCTGGAACAGCCGGTCGCCGTGCGGGGCCCGGTCCCCGTGGAAGCCCCAGACCCCCCGGGTGGTGGTCGCCCCGCTGACCCCCGCAGCCCGCAGCCGCCGCATGATCGCGCGGTGCACCGGCTGGCCGTCGTGCAGCGCCGTCTCGGACGTGTAGACCATCAGCTTCTGCCCGAACGGCAGGCCGGCGCCGTCCGCCCCGGCCGCGCCCGACGGTGACCCGGGCAGCGCCAGACCAGGCAGCGGGGCGGGCGGCGCGCAGATCAGCGTGCCGTCCCGCTTGCAGATGCGGACCCGCTCCAGCGTCAGCCGCGGCCGGGTGAGCAGGGCGCCGAGCTCGGGGAGAACCCGCGCGATGAGCTCACCGGAGCCGACCGCGATGACCATCAGCGGTGTCCCGGCGTTACGGCTGCCGAAGGATGCCCGCTCGCGCTTCCCGCCTGCGGTTCCGTCCACCCCGAGCAGTGTCGTGGCCCCGGCGATACCGCGCCGGCGCAGCAGTTCGCACACCGCGACGAAGGCCGGGACCCGGCCCGCGCGCTCGTGGCGGCCCAGGTAGACGGTCAGCTTCGTCTCCTCGTGCACCCGCTCGTCCAGCTTCAGCGGCCGGGTGTCGCCGCTCAGCAGCCGCGCCCGTTCCAAGGTCACCAGGCCGGTGCCGGCCAGCCGCGCGGTCTCCTCCGCGAGCGGCTCGATCCGCTCCCGGCGGTCCACCGCGACCACGGTCAGCGGCCGGTCCTCGGACAGGGTGAGCGAGGCGTCCGTGCGGGGGTGCCGGCCGGCGCCGAACCCTTCGGCGCCCCGCAGCAGGATGCTGACCGCGACCTGCTCCCGGCCGTACAGGTCGAGCAGCGCGTCCGCGGCGAACCGGCGGCCGGCCCGCTGCCGCTCGCCGAAGTAGCTGGTGAGCTTGACCGCGTCCTCGTCCGCCGGCGTGCGCTGCCCGGCTGCCCGGCTCACCGCTGCGCCCCGATCAGCCGGCCCAGCTCCGCGGCGGCGACGCCGAGGACCAGGCTGACGGCGATGTTGAGCACCGCCTTGCGGTACTGGCGTTCCTCCGTCAGCCGCTGCGTCTCCAGCATCCAGGTGGAGAACGTGGTGTAGGAGCCGACCGCTGCCGTACCCGCCAGCAGCGCCGCGTCCCCGGACAGGGCCAGCCCGGTGAGCAGGCCGAGGACCACCGCGCCGGACAGGTTGACCGCCAGCGTGCCGTAGGGGAAACCCTTCCGGAACACCGACGAGACCAGTCCGTCGACGTAGAACCGCAGGACCGAGCCCGCCCCGCCGATCAGCGTCACCGCGGTCCACACCAGCACGCTCACCGCCGTACGCTCCGGACCAGCGCCGTCGCCAGGTGGAGGGCTGCGTACCCGGCCGCGATGCTGGCCGCGGCGTACCCGGCGGCGAGCCCGTAGGCATGCGCGCTGAGCATCTTGAGGATCTCCACCTCCATGGTCGAGAACGTGGACAGCCCGCCGCAGACCCCGGTGCCGAGCAGCGGCCGCCGGTAGCTGGACAGCGGCAGCCGCTCCTGCAGCCGGGTCACGAAGTACCCGAGCAGGAACGCCGCCGCGACGTTGACCCCGAACGTGGGCCACGGCCACGCGGTGGCCGCGTGCGGGAACGCCTGCGCCAGCGCGGCGCGGGCCAGGGTGCCCAGGGCGCCGCCGGCGAAGACCGCGGCCACCGTCCGGCCGTCCGGCCGGGGCACGACGAGCCGGGCCGGGCGCGGCGGGGGAGAACCGGGTACCCCCGG
>DASWUW010000263.1:0-4819 GCA_036406335.1 Trebonia sp. | reverse complement strand
CGGCGCCACGATTGCCTGGACGAGCTGGCGGGACGGCGGTATCCCCGAGATCTACACCGCGGGCACCGACGGCGGCGCCGCGGTGCGCCGGACCTACTGGGGCGACCAGCGCACCCGGGTCACCGGCTGGACCGACGCGGGCGAGGTCCTGGCGACCAGTGCCGTGGACCAGCCGTCCGCTCAGCGCACGATGGCCTACGCGGTGCCGCTGGACGGGCCCTACCGCCGCCTGCCGTTCGGTCAGGTCAACGACCTCGCGCTGACCCGTTCGGCCACCGCCCTGCTCACCGGGCAGCGGGGCGACCCGTCGCACTGGAAGCGTTACCGCGGCGGCACCGCCGGGCGGCTGTGGGTCGCCAGCGGCGAGGACCCGCTGTTCACCCGGGTGCTGAGCGAGCTGAACGGCCAGTTCGCCGCCCCCATGCTGATCGGCGGCCGCCTGGTCTTCCTGTCCGACCACGAGGGCACCGGCAACCTCTACTCGGTCACCCTGGACGGCGGGGACCTGCGGCGGCACACCGACCATGACGGTTTCTACGCCCGCAACCCGGCTACCGACGGCCAGCACGTCGTCTACCACGTGGCGGGCGGCATCTGGCGGCTGGACAGCCTGGACGCCGGCGCGCGGCCGCACCAGCTGGACATCCGGCTGACCGCGCCGCCCGCGGCCCGCTCCCCGCGGGTGATCACCGCCGCCGACCACCTGGGGGAGATCGACTGCGACGAGACCGGCCAGGCCAGCCTGGTCGAGGTACGCGGCACGGTGCACTGGCTGACCCACGCCGACGGCCCGGCCCGGGCGCTGTCGGTGAACCCGGACGCCCGCGCCCGGCTCCCCCGCATCCTCGGCGGCACCGGCAAGGTGGCGTGGATCACCGACGCCGGCGGCAGCGACGCGATCCAGGTGGCCGATATCGAGCCCGACGCGGACACCGTGGCCCGCGTCATCACCGCCGCCGACCTCGGCAACGTCCTGCAGCTGGCGGCGTCGCCGGACGGAGCGAAGCTCGCCGCCGCGTCCCACGACGGGCGGCTGCTGGTCGTCGACGTCGAGTCGGGCGAGCTCACCGAGCTGGCCGCGGGCGACGACGGGGACATCGAGGACGTCTCCTGGTCACCCGACTCGGCCTGGCTGGCCTGGGCCCAGCCGGGACCGCAGCCGCTGGCCCGGATCCGGCTGGCCCGGGTCGAGGACGGCTTCACGGTCGACGTGACCGACGGCCGGTTCGTGGACAGCGACCCGGTGTTCACCCTGGACGGGCTGTACCTGGCGTTCCTCTCCCGCCGGACCTTCGACCCGATCTACGACGCGCACTCGTTCGACCTGTCGTTCCCCTTCGGCGCCCGCCCGTACCTGGTCCCGCTGGCCGCCCACACGCTGTCGCCGTTCGGCCCGCTTCCCGGCGGCCGCCCGCCCGGCGGCGGGGATAACGGCAGCGATGCCCCCGAACGTACCGGGCTGACCGTAGACACCGACGCCATCTCCTCCCGGGTGGTCGCCGTCCCGGTGGACGAGTCGCGCTACTACTACCTGGCGGCCGGCAAGGGCGGCCTGCTGTGGATGCGCTACCCGCTGTCCGGCGTGCTCGGCGAAGGCGGCGCGGACCCGGACGACGACGCGAACCGCCGCCCCGCACTCGAGCGGTTCGACCTGCGCAAGCGGGAGGCGACGGTCATCGCCGGCGAGCTGAGCTGGTTCAGGGTCAGCGGCGACGGTTCGCGGCTGGTGATCGGCGACCACAGCGACGTGCGGGTAGTGCCGTCCGACCGCAAGGTGGACAACGGCGCCTCCGACGACGTGGTCAGCGTGGACCTGACCCGGGCCCGGTTCCTGGCCGACCCGGCGGCGCTGTGGCGCCACGCGTACGCGGAGTTCGGCCGGCTGCTGCGCCGGGACTTCTGGTCCCCGGACATGTCCGGGGTGGACTGGGACGGGACGCTGGCGGACTACCGCTTCCTGCTCGACCAGGTCAGGACCTCGGCCGAGTTCGGCGACCTGCTGTGGGAGGTGGCCGCCGAACTCGGTACGTCCCACGCCTACGTGACCCCGTCCGGCACGTTCTCGGCCCGGTCGGCAGTACGCGGCGAGCCCGCGGCCGTGCTCGGCGCCGACGTGGCCCGGGCCCCGGACGGCCGCTGGCTGGTGCAGCGGGTGCTGCCGGGCGAGTCCTCCGACCCGCGGGCCCGCTCGCCCTTCGCCGCCCCGGGGGTCGCCGTCCGCGAAGGCGACGAGATCCTCGCGGTGGACGGCCGCCCCCTCGACCCGGTGCACGGTCCCTGGCCGGCCCTCGCCGGCACTCACGGCAAGCCGGTCGAGCTGACCATCAAGCCGGCCGACCCGTCCCTGGTCCCGCGCCCCCCCGCCGTCGGCGAGGACGTCGACGCCGAGCCCGCCGACTCCGGCGCCGCCGGCCCCCTGGCCGCTGAGCCCCTAGTCAGCGTCAGCGTCGGCCCGCCGGACGCGGCCAAGACCGAGGCCCTGGCCCAGGCCGGAAGCGTAGCCCACGTGGCCGTCCTGCCTCCCGCCGCCGCCCTCCCGGCCGCCGAAGCACCCGTGTACCCGGCGACCCGCCGCGTGGTGGTCGTCCCGCTGCTCAACGACCGCAGGCTCCGCTACCAGGACTGGGTGGCCAGCCGCCGCGCGCTGGTCCGGCTGCGTTCCGACGGCCGGGTCGGCTACCTGCACGTCCCCGACATGATGGGGGAGGGCTGGGCCCACCTGCACCGTGACCTGCGGGCCGAGATGGGCCGGGACGCGCTCATCGTCGACGTCCGGGGCAACCGGGGCGGTCACACCTCGCAGCTGATCGTGGAGAAGCTGGCCCGCCGGATCGTCGGCTGGAAGATCCCGCGGCACCTGCGCCCCTACAGCTACCCGCAGGAGGCCCGCCGCGGTCCCATGGTCGCGCTGGCCGATGAGTTCGCCGGCTCCGACGGCGACATCGTGACTGCGGCCATCAAGTCGCTGGACCTGGGCCCGGTGATCGGCACCCGTACCTGGGGCGGCGTGGTCGGTATCGACGGCCACGGGCACGGCCTGGTCGACGGCACGCGGATCACCATCCCGCGCTACGCCTCCTGGTTCAACGAGTACGGCTGGTCGGTAGAGAACTACGGCGTCGACCCCGACGAGGAGGTGCTGATCACCCCGGACGACTGGGCCGTCGGCCACGACCCCCAGCTCGAAGTAGCCGTCGCCCGCGCCCTGGCCCTGCTCGAGGAAAACCCCCGCTCCCCGCTCCCGGACCCGTCCTCCGGCCCGGTCAAGCGCCGCCCGCCCCTCCCACCCCGCCCCTGACAGCCACTGATTCCACCCCGCCGCCGGCCCGTTGCCGAATCAGCACCAGCTGCGCGGCATCACCCGTAACCCCGGTCACGTCGGCAACCGAGAACTCACCGACGGTCCGCCTCCGGCGGCAGCATCGTGCCTGGGGCGCAAGGTTCGCCTGCTGTATCGCGGCGGCCCGGGGCGGTACCGGTGAGCGCCGGCGCGGGTGAGGGGCAGGTCCCGGTGCCAGGGTGCGGGCTGGTGGCGGCCGCCCGCGGTGGTGCCAACTGGCCGGACACGGCCAGGCCGACCGGGTCAGCCGCCCGGCCGGCTCAGCCCGTCGTGCGGGTCAGCAGGTCCCGGCCGTGCTTGCGCAGCTCCGCCGCCGACGTCATGCCGAGGAACTGCATGGTGGACTTGAACTGCCAGGTCAGCAGGTCGAGGACGCGGTCCACGCCGGCCTCGCCGCCGGCCATCAGCCCGTACAGGTAGGCGCGCCCGAGCACGACGGCGTCCGCCCCGAGGGCCAGGGCCACCGCCGCGTCCGCACCGTGCCGGACGCCGGAGTCGACCAGCACGGTGAACGACGGCCCGACCGCCTCCCGCACCGGTGCGATCAGGTCAACCGGGGCGACGGCCCGGTCCAGCTGCCGCCCCCCGTGGTTGGACAGCTGCACCCCGTCCACCCCCAGCTCGAGCGCCCGCTGCGCGTCGGCCGGTCCCACCGGCCCCTTGAGCAGCAGCTTCCCCGCCCACCGGGAGCGCAGGTCAGCGATATCGGACCAGTTCAGGTCGGCCTCGAAGAAGTCCGCGGTCTTCATCACCGTCGTCGGCGCCCGCCCGGCGAAGTTGGCGTAGTCGAGCGCCGGCCCGGCTAGCAGGTGGTACCAGTAGGACGGCTTCGCGGCCACCGACGCCACCGTTTGCAGGGTCAGCGCGGGCGGGATGGACAGCCCGTTGCGCAGGTCCCGCACCCGGTTGCCGGCCACGATGGTGTCCACGGTCACCACCAGCGTCGAGAACCCGCTGTCGGCCGCCCGGGCCACCAGCCCCAGCGACTGCGGCCGGTTCCTGGTCAGGTACAGCTGAAACCACAGGTCCCCGTCGGGAGCGACATCAGCGGTACCCCTCCGCAGTTCCTCGATCCCGGTCGACGCCATGGTGGACAGCGTGTAAGGCAGCCCGTGCCGCAGCGCCGAACGGGCCGCGCCGGTCTCCCCGTCCGGGTGCAGCATCCGCGTGTAACCGGCCGGGCCGAGCAGGAAGGGCGCCGGCAGCATCCCGTCGAACAGCGCCGCGGCGGGGTCCGCCGCGGCCACGCCGGCCAGCACCCGGGGCAGGAACCGCCAGGAGCGGAAGGCGGCGACGTTGGCGGCGACCGCGATCTCCTCGTCGGCGGCCCCGTCGACGTAGTCGAAGACCGGCCGGGGGATCCGCCGCTGGGCCGCCCGCCGCAGGTCGCTCACGTCGAAGCAGGCGCCGAGCCGCCGCGCGGTCGCGTCCCGCGGTACGGTCCGTAGCTGAACGAGCTGGCGCATCTCCCGGACCTTC
>DASWUW010000262.1:0-2244 GCA_036406335.1 Trebonia sp. | reverse complement strand
ACACCCGCTGGCCAGCCGGCCCGGGGCGGCGTTAACCCTTGCGCGCCTGCGGGAGCAGCTCGTTGGCGTAGAACTCAAAGGCGCCCTCGAGGTTGCCGCCGACCTGCCCCAGGTAGACCTCGTCGAAGCCGGCCTCTTCGTAGGCGCGAATGGCCTCCAAGTAAGGACCCGGTTCCGGCCCGACCGGCGCGGTGATCAGGTCGTCGGTGACCAGCGACGCCACCTGCTCGAAGTGCCGGGGCAGCGGGAGCAGCTGGGCCGACTCCCCCGGGATGAAGTCACTCGGCCACAGCCGCCGCATCGTCGCGCGGGCTTCGCCCTCGTCCGGCGCCCAGCAGGTCTTGATGCCGCCCTGGACCGGCTTGCCGCCGCCGCCGTTCTCGCGGAAGTGCCTGACCAGGTCGGCGTCGGGTGACATGCAGATGTAACCGTCACCGATGCGCCCGGCCAGCTTGGCCGACTTCTCCCCGAAGCCGGACACGTAGATCGGCGGCGGCTGGTCCGGGCGCGAGTACAGCCGGGCCGTCTCCACCGTGTAGTGCTTGGTCTGCTCGCTGATCTGGGCGCCGGTGAACAGGGCGGCGATGATGTCGACCGCCTCCTCCAGCATTTCCAGGCGCTCGTCCGCAGCGGGCCAGCGCGCGCCGGTAACGTGCTCGTTCAGGGCCTCGCCGGAGCCCACCCCGAGGGTGAACCTGCCCCCGGTCAGCAGCCCGGCGGTGGCGGCCGCCTGGGCCACGATCGCCGGGTGCATCCGGACCGTGGGGCAGGTGACCGCGGTGGCGATGGGCAGGTCGGTCACCTGCGAGATGGCCCCGATGACGGACCAGACGAAGCTCGAGTTCCCCTGATCGTCCACCCACGGGTGGAAGTGGTCGGAGATCCAGAGCGCGTCGAACCCGGCCTGCTGGGCCAGCTTGGCCTGGCGGATGAGGCTGGCGGGATCATATTCTTCCGATGACAGAAAGTAGCCGAATTGCGTCATGGGCCGCCGCTACCCGGCGGCCCGGCCGCCACACCGGCTGGACGGCGATGCTGCGGGGAGCTTTGCCGCAGGTTGCTTTTCCGCAGGTTGCTTTTCCGCAGGCCGGAGCACTGGAAGCGGGCAGCGAGAGAGGTGAGCCGTGTCAGCGAGGGTCGGCAACATCAGCTTTGACTGCGACGACGTACTGCAGATGGCCGCGTTCTGGTCGGCCGTCCTGGGATGCCCGGTCGACCAGGGCAGCAGCCGGGTCTTCGCCTCGATCGGCGGGGCCGACCCCGCCCGACCGGTACCGGCCTGGTACTTCCACCAGGTGCCGGAGTCGAAGCAGGCCAAGAACCGGGTGCACGTCGACCTGGTGGACCCGGACCCGGCCGCTGTGGACGAGCTCGTGCGGCTCGGGGCCACAGTAGTCGAGCACCATCCGGAGCTGCCGGGTCATCCCTGGACCGTGCTGCGGGACCCGGAAGGCAACGAGTTCTGCATCGCGGTCAAAAGCTTCACCGGCTGGGACTAACCGGATCGGCTGCGCTACCGGTCCAGCGGGCAGCGGCAGGTCGACGAGCGGCTCGCCCCGGTGCGGGTCACCGCGGTGCGGGTCACCGCGCGGGTGCGGCAGGCGCGGCTGGATAGGTTCGGCCGGATGTTCGCCGCCGGGCCAGCCGCCCGTGTGCTGCTTAGGCCGAAGCCGTACCATCCCGACCGGCGCACCCGGCCACCTCCCATCAGTTCGGACTGCTCAATTCCGCTTCCCATCAATTCGGGCGTCATATTTCCGACATAACGGGCGACGGAGCAGTCCGAACTGATGGGAAGTTAGAAGAAGTGGTCTTAGATGACAGCGCCGGGACGATGGAAGCCGTCTACTTCGGCAGCGCGGGCGGCTGGGGGCCGGCTCCGGCAGCGGCCGGGGGTCATGGCCGACCTGGAGAACGGCCTGTTCCCCACGGCGGGCGCCGGCCTGGACTCGGTCGAAACGGCGAGCCCGGCCTGGCCAACCGCAGCTGCGTGTCGTTCAAGTCGGCCAACGGCTCCGGCGACTACCTCCGGCACTACGACTCCACCGCCTGGATCGCCGCTGACGGCGGCCCCAGCCCGCAGGACGCGGCCAGCCTCTGGTCCCAGGACACCACCTGGGCCCTGGCCGCGCCCTAGAGCTAACCCGCCTGCGGCAGGCGAGACCCGTCGGCTGGCTTCGGATGCGATTCTCAGGCGAGATTGATGTTGTCTTCAGGTTCTGTTTGCCCCAGGTTCACCGGCAC
>DASWUW010000261.1:0-21539 GCA_036406335.1 Trebonia sp. | reverse complement strand
CGACCACGACCACGACCACGACCACGACGAGGACGGGGCCGCGGCCGGGGCCGGGGCCGGCTTTACCGGCGCGCAGCCGCCGCCGGCCGAGATGGAGTCAACCGAGAACCTGGCCGACGCCCTGGTCCAGATCTGCGCCGGCTACCTCAGCGCCAGGGCCAGCACCGCCGACAACCCTGACACCTACCAGGTGATCATCCACGCCGGCGTCCGGGCGGTCACCGGCGCGGAGCCAGCGGCCGGCGCCGCACCGGCCGCCGCTCCCGTCCCCGCTACCGGGCCCGGTCCCGGTCCCGTCTCCGGTTCTGCGGGCGTTTCCGCGGAAACGCCGCCGTTCTGGCACCCGGCGCACCCGGACCGCTGCCACCTCGACGACGGCCCCGCTCTCAGCCCGGCCACCGTGGCGCTGATCGGCTGCGACGCGACCATCTCGACGATGATCCACGACCTGTCCGGTGCCGTCATCGACGTCGGGCGCCGCACCCGCAAGGTCCCGCCTGCCCTGCGCCGCGCCTTGCGTGAACGCGACCACGGCCGCTGCCGCTACCCGGGCTGCGATTCCCGCCGCACCGACGCCCACCACATCCGCTACTGGGCCAACGGCGGCCAGACCAACCTGGCCAACCTCATCAGCTTCTGCAAACGCCACCACCGCCTCGTCCACGAGGAGAGCCACGTCATCGCCGCCGCCGGCACCGGCTTCGCCTTCTACACCAGGGACGGCACCCCGGTCCCGGACTGCCCGCAGCTCCCGCCGGGGCCGGGCGGCATCACGACTACCCACCCGGCCGTCATCACCCCGGCCACGATCACTCCCCCGCACTCGGGCGAGCGCCTCAACCTCTCCCTGGCCATCTGGATCGCCTTCGCCAACGCCGGCAACCAGGCCGCCCGCCGGGAAACCACTGCGGCGGTCAGCTGACGATACGGGTCGCGACCTCGGCCGTGAACCGCGTGATCTGGTCGAGAAAGTCATCCACCTCGGTGGCCTCGGGCTCAAGCACCAACTGCTCGACACCGGCGTCGGCATACCGCTTGACCTGGTCCGCGAGATCTGCGGGGCTGCCGTACAAGGCGGATCCGCCCGCGGTATCACGGACTGATCCGCCGATGCGCATCTTGGTGCGCAGTGATATCCGGAAGCCGTTCCCGCGGCCGTAGGAGTCAAGGACGGTTATCGAGGCGGACACTTCTGCCGGGGTCCGGCCGATCCCGTGCCATCCGTCGCCCAGCGTGGCGGCCCGTTTCAGCGCCGCGCGGCTGGTGCCGCCGACGACGATCGGCAGCCGCAGGGCTGGCCGGGGCGAGAAAAGAACACCGGAGTAGTCAATGTGCGGGCCGTGGAACTCGGGCTGGCCGGCTTCGAACAGCGCGCGCATTGCCGGGATGTACTCGTCGGCGGTGTGTCCGCGGGCTTGGAAGTCGGACCGCAGGTAGCCGTACTCCTGCTCGATCCAGCCGACACCGACACCGAGCGTCAGCCGCCCGCCGCTAAGGTGATGGACCGTGGCCGCTTGCTTCGCCGCCAGCAGCGGATCCCGCTGCGGCAGCACCAGGATTCCGGTGGCCAGCCCGATACGCCGGGTGCGGGCGGCCAGGTAACTCAGCGTCGTGAAGGACTCGAGCAGGTTGCCGTACGGCTCCGGCAGTGTCTGCGGCAGCAAGACGTGGTCACTGGCCCACAAGGACGCATAGCCCAGTTCATCGGCGCGTTCGGCGATCGCCGTGACCGCGTCGCGGTGCCCGAGGCCGCTGTAGTTGGGCAGGTTCAAACCGAAGATCATCTGCTTGCCGCGCTCCTTAACTGGGGACCTGCTCAGCGCTTGGCTGCGCGGCCGGGGCCGGCAGCGAGGCGCCTTCAATGTCGGCGTGCGGCAGTAGCCGGTCCAAACGGGCGGGCAGCTGCCAGGCGTGCCGGCCGAGCAGCGTCATCACGGCCGGGATGACGGTGAGCCGGACGATAAAGGCGTCAATCAGCACCCCGGCCGTCAGGGCGAAGGCGATGGACTTGACGATGGGATCGTCGGCGGGGATGAAGCCTGCGAAGACCGCGGTCATGATCAGCGCGGCGGCGCAGACGACCCGGCCGCTGCGCTGCAGCCCGGCCGCGACGGCGGCGCCCGGGTCGCGGTCGCGCTCGAAGCGTTCCCGCATCCGGCTGATCAGGAAGACCTCGTAGTCCATGGCCAGTCCGAACAGCACCCCGACGAGCAGCACCGGGACAAAGCTGACGATGGGCGCCGCCGCGGCCGCACCCACCAGCCCGCCGAAGTGGCCGTACTGGAAGACCCAGACCATGACGCCGAGGCTGGCCGCCACCGACAGCAGGAACCCGATGACCGCGGTGAGCGGAACCAGCAGGGAGCGGAACGCGGTCATCAGCAGGATGAAGGCCAGGACGACAATGATCGCGATGAACACCGGCAGAGCGGAACCCAGCCGGGCGGAAACGTCGATGTTGGCCGCGGTGTTGCCGGCGACATAGCCGTTCCCGCCGGCCCGGGAGATCAGCGGCACGTCTTCATCACGCATGCGGTGCACCAGCGTGCTGGTCGCGGCCGCGTCGGGTCCGGTCTTGGGGACGACGCTGAGCACGACGACGGTGCCGGCCGGGCTGGCCACCGGAGCGGCGACAGCGGCAATGTCCGGGTCGCGGCGCAGGGTGCCGGCCAGCTGCGTGATGACCTGGGGCCGGCTTGAAGCCGGGATACCGGTGGCGTCGACCACGACGGCGAGAGTGGCGTTGAATCCCGGCCCGAATCCCTCGGCGAGCAGGTCATAGCTCTGGTGCTGGGTACTTGAGGCCGGCTCGGACTCGTTGCCGGGCAGACCCAGCTGCAGGTGCCGGACGGGCAGCGCGAGCACCACCAGGCCCGCGATACAGGCCAGCAGAATAAGCGCCGGCGCGCGGCCGATGAAGCGCGCCCACGCCCGGCCCCAGCTGCCCGGGACTCGCACGGCCGGCCCCGCGGCCCGGCGCCGCCGGAACCGGCCCGGCCCCGCGGCGGGCCGGAGTCTCTCCCCGGCGAAGCCCAGCACCGCGGGAACCAGCGTGGTGGCCACCAGCACGGCCACCGCGACGGTGCCGGCCGCGGCCAGGCCCATCACGGTCAGGAAGGGGATGTCCGCCGCGGTCAGCGCCGCGAGCGCGATGATGACGGTCGAGCCCGCGAACACGACCGCGCTGCCGGCCGTCGCGATGGCCCGGGCGATCGAGTCCTCGAGGTCTTGTCCCGGCTCGGCCAGCTGTTCGCGGTGCCGGGACACGATGAACAGCGCGTAGTCGATGCCCACGGCCAGCCCGACCATGGTGGCCAGCACGGTGGCGGTGTTGGTCATCTGGATGAAGCGGGCCAGGAACTCCACGCTCAGCACGCCGATAGCCACCCCGGCGAGCGCGGTCAGCAGCGGTAGCCCGGCGGCGGTCACCGAGCCCAGGGCGACCGCCAGCACCACGAACGCGACCACCACCCCGGTGACCTCGCCGCTCCCGCTGACCTGGCCCTGACTGGCGAAGGCGGTACCGCCGAACGCGACCCGGAGCCCGGCCGCCCGGGCCGGGGCCACCGCCGCCTCCAGGCCGTCCCGGGCGGACTGCGGCACGTTCGCCCCCTGCTGCCCGAACAGCACGTCCGCGTAGCCGATCGTCCGGGCGGCCGACACCGCGCCGGCGCGGAACGGATCGGTTACCGCGATGACCCCGGGGACCCGGGCGGCGTCCTTCAGGCTGGCGCTGACGGCCGCCTGATCCCGCGGGGATACCAGGGTGGTTCCCGCAGGGGCGGCGAACACCACCCGCGCGTTACCGCCGGCCGCGGCCGGGAACTTTGCCTGCAGCAGGTTCTGGGCGTTCTGCGACTCGGTGCCGGGAACGGTGAATACCGATGACAGCTGTCCGTGCAGGACCGTGCCCAGGCAGCCTGCCGCGACAAGGAGCAGCAGCCAGGCGAGCAGCACGCGGCCCCGGTGAACCACCGCCCACCGGCCGAGCGCGTAGAGCAACCGAGCCATCTCATGGCCCCTCTCAAACGGGAAGACCTGGCGGTGCGCCAGCTGTGCGGGCTAGACGGCGTCAGATTCCGCCGCTCGCCGCCGTGGAACTGATCCTCACGAGAGACCGGGAACCGCGGTATCCGCAAGATGACTACAGCGGCCGCCCTAGGCGGTCTGCTGCTCGTCCACGCCGGGCACGAAAAGCAGCCGCCGGCTCACCGCGGTCTTCCTGATGGCCAGCGCGCCGGCGTATTCAGGCGATCCGTACCAGGCGTGCAGCTGCTCCATCTGCGGAAACTCCACCACGATAAGCTGCTGGCGGTCCGCGTGGGGGGGCGCCCAGTCACCCTCGACAACCTCCGGGACGGCCCTGCGTACGAGATAACGGCCGCCGTAACGGGCGATGGCGGGCGCGGCGATCTGGCCATAGTGCTGCCAGCCGGCGTCATCTAGGACTTCCACCTGCGAAATCAGGTATGCCGTCATGCGTCATCATCCTCCCGGGCTCGGTGAATGACGGTGTTCTCGCGGTCGGCTGGCCGCCGCTGCCGTCTCCGTCACTCTCGGGCCCGCACCTGGCCGGGGGTATCCGTCACTTGACTAGAACCTGGTAGTGATCGCGGCCTACTGGCTGGGGCCAGCGTGCGGGTCACCTAGGGCCTGCTGGAGCTGGACGCGCGAACTGATGCCGAGCTTGGGGAAGATGCGGTACAGGTGAGTGGCGACCGTCCGCGGCGACAGGTAGAGCTGCCGCCCGATCTGGCGGTTGGTGAGACCGCTGGCCGCCAGTTCGGCGATTTCCAGTTCCTGCGGTGACAGTGCCTGCGGTGACAGTGCCTGCGGCGCCCGTGCGGCCGGAGCGGGCGTGGTATCGCCGGAGGCACGGAGTTCCTGGCCTGCCCGGGCCGCCCACGGCCGGAACCCCAGCGTGTCGAATGACGCGGCGGCGGTACGCAGCGGCTCCCGTGATTCGGCGATACGGCGCTGGCGCCGCAGCCAGGCACCGTACGCCAGCTGGGCGCGGGCCCGGATGAAGGGCAGGCTGCCCGCAGCGTCGACGGCCTCGAGAAACAGCCTCTCCTTACGGTCGTCTTCGGCGAGCAGGGCCTGGGCGTACCGCAGCCCGGCGTGCAGCCAGGGCGACGGGGCGGCGCCCCGATCCGGCTCCGCGGCGGACAAGGCGGCGCGCGCCTGCTCATGGTGGCCGCTGCGTACGGCGGCTTCGACGAAATCGTGGATGTACCAGCGCTGCTGCGCCGGATGGCAGGCAGGATCGCCCGGGTCGAAGATCCGCCGCAAGTGCTCGTAGGCCTCGTCGTAACGCGCGCCGCCGAGGTCGGACAGCCCCCGGGCGGCGTGCACCACCGCCAGCCCGTAACGGGAACGGCCCGCCGCCAGGCGCTGCTGCGCCAGCGGGGAAAGCGACCGGACGGCGTCTTCGTCGCCGCGCAGTGCGGCGAGTACGAGCAGCGACCCCTGCCCCACCGTTTCAAACAGGGGCTGGTCCGTTTCGGCCGCCAGCCGGATGCCCTCCCGGGCCGCGGAGCCGGCCACCTCCCAGTCCGCGAGATGAGTGGCGGCCCAGGCCTGGACCACGAGTGCCCGGGCCAGCCACCGCCGCTGCCCCTGAGCGCGGAGCAGGGTCACCGCATCCGCCAGCAGGGACGCGCCCAGGCGCACATCGCCGACGACGGTCGCCGCGACGCCGGCCGGGTAAGCCGCCCGCGCCTCGGTGCGCAGCCGCCGCTCCATCCGGGACAACGCCTCGGTCACCACCGCACCCTGGCCGACGGGGTCAGCGAACGCCAGGACGGCCAGCCGCCGGGGGTGGTCAACCGAGACCGGCAGCCTCTCCAGGCTGGCCCGGAGAGGCTCCAGTTGCCCGTCATGGCCCGTCCAGAAACAGCTGATGGCTATTCCGACGAGAATCCGCAGCGCCAGGTCGGGGTCTCCCGCCCGGCCCGCCCGGTCCGCCAGTTCGAGCTGCCGCCGCAGGCCTTCCGGGTCATCCCCCAGCGCGGGATCCGCTACTTGCGCCAGCCACGCCGCCTTGACCTGGTCGGTGTCGCGCAGCGGCAGCGACTGGGCGGCTGTCACCAGACGCCGGACCGCGTCACCGCGGCCAAGGTCGCGGGCCAGTTCCGCGGCGTGCAGCAGTCTGCTGCCCCGCAGTGGCGCCCCCGCGGTCAGCGTGGCGGCCCGCTCCGTCACGGCGACGGCGACGGCCACCGCTCCGCGTCGCAGTGCCTGGCCTGCCACTCGTTCAAGCTCTTCCGCCATGGCTTCGTCGGGGCCGGTCACGGTGGCCGCGCGGTGCCAGGTCTGACGCTCCGGCTGACCGTCCAGCAGCCGCGCCAGCGCGTCGTGGGCCGCCTGCCGCTCCGGCAACGACGCCTCGGCGTAAACCGCCGAACGCGCCAGCGGCGGGCAGAACCGGATGACCGTGCCCTCGACCTGGATAATCTGTCCGCGGACGGCGGGGGCCAGCGAGTCCACCGTCACCGGCGCCGCCCCCGGTAGCGCCGTCGCCAGTAGCGCCGTCGCCGCCAGCACCTCGTCCAGGTTCTCCGTGTCGCTGGCCGCCGCGATCAGCAGCGCCCTCCGGGCAGCGTCGGGCAGCCCGAGGTCACCGATGGCGAATGCCTGCTCCAGGCGGGGAGTCAGCAGCGGCAGCGTGCCGTGACCGTCACTTCGTCCGGCCCGCACCGTGCCGGGCAGCTCGAGCAGGGCCAGCGGGTTGCCGCCCGCGTCCGCCAGCACCCGCTCGCGCTCCGTTTCCGTAAGCAGCGGGAAGGACGCGCTCAGCAAGGCGTGCGCCGCGTCGGCGGCCAGCGGGCGCAGGTCAAGGGCGGGCAGGTCGGTACTTGCCAGCGGTGACTCCCGGCCGGAGCGCGCGGCCGCGATCAGGATTACCGGCGTCGGCTCGAGCCGTCTCGCCACGATCGCCAGCACCTCGCAGCTGGCCCGGTCCAGCCACTGCGCATCGTCCACGGCCACCAGCAGCGGGTCTCCGCTCGCCGTTTCTGCGAGCAGGCTCAGCACCGCCAGGGCAATCAGGAAAGGGTCCGGGCGCGCAGTCGCCGACAGGCCGAACGCGGCCCGCACCGCGTCGCGCTGCGGTTCGGCGAGCTGGCCGAGGCGGTCAAGGAAGGGCTGGATCAGCCGGTGCAGGCCAGCGAAGGGCAGATCGGCCTCCGGCCGGACGCCGTTGACCGCCACGACCCGCCGCCGTCTGGTGCGGGCGGCCGCGACGGCCGACTTGAGCAGGCTCGACTTGCCCGTACCGGGGCCGCCGCGCAGCAGCAGAACCCCGCCCTGCGTCCCGGATCCCGCCAGCAGGGCCCGTACGCGGCCCAGTTCGTGTTCGCGGCCGAAAAGTTCGTCGTTGGCCCGCTGCCCTGGTTCCGGGATGGTCATCGCCGACACGGTGATCTAAGGATGACCGCTCGGCCGGCACCGCCGCAAGACACGTTCGTGTGATTCCTTACCTCGGCTGGGTCGCGACGCGGCCGGCAGTCAGATGACGGATACCGGCCAGCCGATAGCGCGGTCAGGGTGAGGATATTCCACTGAGAGGATCCCACATGAGCAGCGAGCAGGACCTCACCGGACTGACCGCGCTGGTCACCGGCGCGACGTCCGGACTGGGCCGGGCAGTCGCGGCGGAGCTGGCGCGGGGCGGGGCCGAGGTGATCGTGCACGGCCGGGACGCCGCCCGGGGCGGAGAAGTGGTCGACGCGATCGCCGCGGACGGCGGCAAGGCCCGCTTCATCGCGGCCGACCTGACCCGCCCGGCCGAGCTCGACAGCCTGGTCGAGCAGGCCGGCCGCGTCGACATCCTGGTCAACAACGCCGGCATCGCCTGGTTCGGGCCCACCAGCGAACTCGACGTGGCCGGCTTCGACCGGCTGTTTGCCGCCAACGTCCGCCCGGCGTACTTCCTGACCGCCGCCATCGCCCCGGCAATGGCGGCCAGGGGCAGCGGCTGCGTCATCAACGTGGGGAGCATGGCCGGCGAGGTCGGCCTGCCCGGCGGCGCCGCCTACGGCGCGACCAAGGCGGCGCTCGACGCGCTGACCCGGTCGTGGACCGCGGAGTTCAGCCCGGCCGGGGTACGGGTGGTCACGGTAGCCTCAGGCCCGGTCTATACCGCTATCCAGCCTGCCAGCGTGACCGAGGCGGTGGGCGCCACCACGGTGATGGCACGCGCCGCGCAGCCAGTCGAGATCGCCCGGGTGATCGCGTTCCTCGCCTCCCCCGCGGCCAGTTACGTCACCGGCGCGATCGTCGCCGTCGACGGCGGCCGGACCGCCATCTAGTTAACCAGACCGTCTGCCCGGACTCGATGACCGAGCGGAGCTGGTGACGGCCGGCGATGCCGAGCTTGGGATAGGCGTGGTAGAGGTGCGAGCCGACGGTGCGGTGGGACAAGAACAGCCGGTCGGCGATTTCCCGGTTGGTCAGGCCGAGGCTCGCCAGGTAGACGATCTGGCGCTGCTGCGGCGACAACTCAGCCAGCGCGCCGCCAGACGGGAGTACGTCCACTCCGCAGGCCCGCAACTCGGTTTCCGCCCGTTTCAGCCACGGCTGGGCCCGCAGCCGGCGCAACACCGCCGCCGCGTCGGCCAGCGTCTGCTTGGCCTGGTTGATGCGCCGCTGGCGGCGCAGCCACTCGCCGTAGTCCAGGTGCAGCAGGGCGCGCTCGAACGGCCACTCGCCGCCCGCCGGGTCAGCCAGGGCCTCGGCGAAATACGGCTCGGCGCGGTCCGGGCTGGCCAGCAGGCCCCGGGCGCGGGCGGTCAGCTGGGTGACCCGCGGGGTCGGCGGGCCGTCGAGGTGGGCGAGCCAGGTTTCCAGCCGGCTCTGGCATTCCGCCGCGGCCCCGGTCCGGGCCGCGGCCGCGGCTACGTCCGCCAATGCCAGGTAGGACAGATGGAAGTGCAGCGGCTGCCCGTCCTCGGTGAACAGCTCCCCCAGCTGGGCGAAGGCCGCCGCGTAGTCCCCTTCCCCCATCGCGGCTAGACCGAGGGTGTGCCGGACCCGCGCCGTGACCGCCCGGTTCTGTTCGGGGTCGCCGGCGAGGGCGTAGCCGGCGTACCGCCTGGCCTCGGCGGCGTCCCCCCGCATGGCACGCACGATCCCGGTGATGAGGTCGCAGGTAATCGTCACCACCGGCATCTTGGCGGCAACGCCGATGTCGGCGCCCTCCGCGGCGACCGCGAGCGCCTGGTCCCAGCGCCCCCCGTCCACGTACGACCACCCGAGGGACAGCATCTGCCCGCCGCGCGGCCCGGTCTGCACCGCGTCGATCCGACGCTGGTACTCCTCGTGCAGCTTGATCGACAGCCCGGTCCGGTCGGTGAGCCACGCGGCCGGCCCTGACCACGACAAGGGGACTTCCTCGAGGGCGGAGGGGTCGGTGATGCGGTCCAGTGCCGCCCCGATGTCCGCCGCGTGGCGGCACGGTCCCGTGGCCGCCTTGACCCACAGCGCGGATCCCCAGTCCTGCCGCCAGCCGTCAGCCCCGGCGGCAGACCCGGCGCGGTCCTCGCACCGGGCGAGGGCGTCCCGGACGGCGGCCAGCTCACCCGGGACGCCGGAGGTGTAGGCGACGGTGGCCGCCATGGCCAGCATCGTCACGCGGAAGCGCCAGCTGGGACCTTCCGTGGCACCGGGAAGCAAGATGGCCAGCGCCGCCTCGTGGGCGCCCGTCCAGCCCAGGGTCCAGCCCACCGCATGGCGGGCGTCGTGCAGCAGCCCGGGATCGGAGGTGGCCGCTCCGGCCCGGTCCGCGAGTTCCTGGATCCACCCGACCTGCCCGGTCGAGGTCGCGAGCCACGCGGCGGCGGCCAGCCGTCTTCCCCGCTCCTGCAGCTCCGGGCTGAGCTCCGCGGCGCGCTCCAGCGTCGCCGCCGCGGCGGCCCGGTCGCCGCGGCGTTCCGCCGCGGCGGCGGTGTCCTCCAGCAGCCGGGCCACCTCCTCGTCGGTGTCCAGCGTCGCGGACGCCAGGTGCCAGGCCCGGCGGTCCGGGTACCCGGCCAGGGCCTGCGCGAGCCGCCGGTGGACGGCGGCGCGGCTGGCGAACGGCGCGGCATGGTAGACCGCCGACCGGACAAGCGGATGGGTATACAGCGCTCCGGTGTCGTTCGCAGTGACGAAGCCGAGCCGTACGGCGGGGGCCAGCGCCTCCACCGGTACGCCGGGCAGCTCCAGGTTGTCGGCCGCCGCCGCGATCAGCAGAGCCTCCCTAGCCGCCGACGGCAGCTCGGCTAGGCGGGTGACGATACTGGCCGTGACCCGGTCGGCCAGCGGTATCGGCTCCGCGGCCCAGTAACGCGCGGCGTCCGGATCGGCCGCGACCGCCCGCGCCAGCTCGGTCAGCGCCAGCGGGTTCCCTAGGGCCTGCTCGAGCACCTGCCGGCGAGCGTAGCCGCGGGGCGGCTGCGGGAGCGCGTCCAGCAGCTGAGTTGCCGCCTGGTCAGCTAGCGGGGGCAGGTGCAGCTCCGCATACCGTCGTTCGAAACCCGCGGGGACCTGGGCGTCGCGCGCGGCGATCAGCATAATGACTGGTTCGGCCTCGAGCCGGCGGGCAGCGAAGGCGAGCGCGTCCAGGGATCCTGGATCGATCCACTGAGCATCGTCCGCTACTACGAGCAGGGGCGAGTGCGCGGACAGGTCGGCCAAGAGGGCAAGCAGCGCCTCGCCGAGCGAGACCGCGCTGCCCGCCGGGGCGTTCTCGGCGGAAGCCCGCAGGCCGAGGGCTTGGTCCAGTGCCTGTCGCCGTCGGCGGTCCAGCCGTCCCACACTTGCCAGCACTGGTTGCAGCAACTGGTGCAACCCGGCGAACGCGAGCCGGGTCTCCGACTCCCGGCCGGTCATCCGGAGCACCCGGGTGCCCGCTGTCCTTGCCCGCCGGGCCGCCTCCGCCAGCAGCGCCGTCTTGCCCATCCCAGGGGCGCCGAGGACGACGAGCACCTGCGCGGCGGACGGGAGCAGACCGGTGAGGGCGCGGACCCGGGCCAGCGCATCGGTCCGGCCGAACAGCGGCGGGCCGGCGCCCCCGGCGTCATCGGGCATAACTCGATTCTCTGACATTCTCCGACGGCCCGCAGCTCAGAAATAGGCAGGTGAGGCAGATACCGTCAAAATGCTTATAGCCGCCTGGCTCGCTTCCCGCCCAGAATCGTTTCCGAAAGGAAGGAGAGCATGCGTTGACTCAGCCCAGCACCGGCGAGACAACGCCGCTGCTCATCGGCCGGGACACGGACGCCGCCCGCCTGCGGTCGCTTTCCGGGCCCGTAGGTGACCAGGGCCGGGCGCTCGTTGTGCTGGGCGCGCCCGGAATCGGCAAGAGCGCCTTGCTCGCGGACGCGACTCGCCAGGCCAGCTTGGCGGGAACTCGGATACTGACGGCCACCGGGACGAAGACGAAGGCGGACGTACCCTTCGCTGGCCTGCGTGAACTGATCGGGCCGGTGCTGGACAGCGCGGCCCGCCTGCCGGCCGAGCAAGCGAATTCGCTCGGCGCCATCAGCGGCACGGGACTTGCCCCTTCCCACTGGCTGCCGACCGGTATCGGCCTGCTGGCACTGCTGACCGAGCTTTCGCGAAGCTCGCCGCTACTCGTGGCGGTCGATGACGCGCACCAGTTTGACCGGGACTCCCTGGCGGCGCTGGCCTTCGCCGCGCACCGCCTCGGGTCCGAACCGGTCGCGGTGGTACTCGCGGCGCGCGGCGACGTGCCGCCGCCCGGACTCGGACCCGTCTTCGCCGGCCTGCTGCTGCCGCCGCTGACCGTGGCGGCGGCGGCTCAGTTGCTCGACCGGCAGCCGGAACCGCCCCGGGGACGTGCCCGTCACCGGGTGCTTGCGCAGGCGGGGGGAAACCCCGCGGCCCTGACCGAACTGTCCCGGGCCGTCGCCGCCGCCCGCGGCGACGCCCTGGTCGGCGGTAGCGAGCCGTTGCCGCTGAGCGCCCGGCTGACCGGCGACATCGACGTTCAGGTGGCCGCGCTGCCGGAATCGACCAGGCATGCCCTGCTGCTCGCGGCGGTCGCCAGCGGCGACGAGGCTGACTTCCGGGCGGCCGCCGCCTACGCCGCCCGGATGGGACCGGAGCTGTTCGCGCCCGCCGAGTGGCTCGGCCTGGTCAAGGTCGGCGCGGGCCGGGTGCACCTGGCCCACCCGTTTATCCGGGCCGCTGTCTATTACAGCGCATCGCCGGGCGACCGCAGGCTGGCCCACCGTGAGGTCGCCGACCTGCTCCGGGCCCGGCCAGCCAGGCGAGCCTGGCACCTGGCGGCGGCCGCCGCCCGGCCCGACGAGCGCGTGGCCGCGCTCCTCGAACGCGAGGCCGCCCGGTTGCCCCGCGGCCGTGACGCGGCACCGGCCGCGGTCTTTCTGGCCCGGGCGGCCGAGCTCAGCCCCGACCCCCGGGCCCGGGCCCGGCGGCTGGCGGATGCGTCGGCCAGTGCCATCCCGACAGGAGAGGCGGACTGGATCGGCGAACTGTCCGCCCGGGTGCGCGCGGTGACCGACGATCAGGACCTGCGGGTCACCGCCGACCAGGCGGCGGGCTGGGCGGGGCTGTGGGCCGGGCAGCCGGGCCTCGCGGCGGCGGCCCTCGCAGCAGTCTCCGCCCGGACGGCGAGCCGGCGGCCGGACCTTGCCTGGACGGCACTGGCCGACGCGGCATCCGCCGGCTACCTGTGCGGCGCACCGGACGTGCTCGCCGCCATCAGAACGGCCCGCGGCCACCTGGACGGTCTCGACCGTCCTCCTCAGGCCGGGTGCCGCGCGGACCGGGCCCGGCCGCAGGACGCGGATCTGCTCCGGCTGTGGATCCGGCTGGCAGCGGGCGAGCGTCGCCCGGGCGGGGAGGCCGAACGGCTGCTGCGCCAGGCGGCCGACCCGTCGGTGCTGCGCACGGCGGGCCTGACCGCTTGGCTGCTCGACCGCACCGAACTCGCGCTCGCGCTTTTCCGCCGGACCGTGGAGGCTGCCCAGGCCACCGGGCCGCACGATCCGCTGTGCGCGCCCGGCTGGGCGTACCTCGACGCCGGACGCTGGGACGAGGCCGAGTTGTTCGCCGCCCGAGCCCGCGATTTCCAGGCGGAGGCGGTCAGCACCGCCGCCGACCTGATCACCGCGACCATCGGAGCCGCACGCGGGGATACCGCCCGGCCGCGGTCGCGGCTGGCCGGCATCCCGGGGGCCGATCCGGCCCGCAACCGCGCCGTCGCGGCCCGGGCCTGGCACGCGCGCGGCCTCGCCGCGCTCGCTGCCGGGGATGCCGGGCTCGCTTATCGTCAGCTGCGCCCGCTGTTCGGCGCTGACGGCTCGCCGTTCCACCCGCACGTCTCTTTCCTGGGCACCGCGGATCTCGCGCTGGCGAGCGCCCGGACGGGCCGGCACGCGGCGGGGCTGGAACTCCTCGACCGAGCGGAAGCCGGGCTCGGCGCGGACCGGTCCGCGCGGCTGGACCAGCTGCTCGGCCACGCGCGGGCCCTGCTCACCCAGTCCGGCCCGCAACCTCATTTCGAGGCGGCACTGGCCGTTCCCGAGGGCGGCAGCTGGCCGTTCGAGCGGGCCCGGCTCCGTCTCGATTACGGCGAATGGCTGCGGCGGCAGCGGCGGATCAGCGCGGCCAGGCCCCTGCTGACCAGTGCGCTGGAGGCATTCCGGGCGCTGCGCGCCGCACCCTGGGCCCAGCGCGCGGAGGCGGAACTGCGGGCTTGCGGAGTGGCGGCGGCGGCCGCGCCCGCCGCCGCCGCGCTGCTCGAACTGCCCCCGGCGCAGCGACAGGTCGTCGTCATGGCAGCCGGCGGCATGACCAACCGCGAGATCGCCCGCGAGCTCTTCCTGTCTCCGCGGACGGTCAGCACCTACCTGTACCTTGCGTATCCCAAGCTCGGCGTCGCGCGGCGCCACCAGCTGCGCGACGTGGTCGGGGAAGCCGCCCGCTGAGTCCGCGGGCAATCGTCACCCTGCTGATACCGCCGCCGAGCGTGACCGAGCAGAGTCGAGCCATGAGCATCAGCATCTACGCCACCAGCTTCGACGCCGCCGACGCGGCGCTCCTCGCGGCCTTCTGGGCCGGGACACTCGGCCGGGCGGTTAACCCGGGCGCGAACAGTGACTCAGCCTCCGTCGCGGCCCGTACCGACACCGACGAGGCGCCGATCCTGTTTCACCGCGTACCCGAGCCCAAGACGGTGAAGAACCGCCTGCACCTGGACCTGATCACCACCGACTTCGACGCGGAACTGACCCGGCTGCGCGGGCTGGGCGCGACCGAGGTGGCCACGTTCGAGCACTGGAGCACGCTGGCCGACCCGGAGGGCAACGAGTTCGACCTCATCCGCGGCTAGGGCGCGGCCAGGTGGGCGGCTAGGTGGCGGCGTGCAGGGGGGCGGACGGGCCGTCCGGCCGGGTCATCCGGCCGTCCACGACCTGCTGGGCGTAGCCGCCGGACTCCGTGTCGGACAGCCGGGCGAAGCCGTCACGAGTGATCGTGGTGATCACCGGGAAGATCTGCCGGGTGACATCGGGGCCGCCGGTGGCGGAGTCGTCGTCGGCGGCGTCGTACAGCGCCTGTACGCAGGCGAGGACGGCGTCGGTAAGGGGCATGCCGTCGGAGTAGTACTTTTTGAGCGCGGACTTGGCGAAGACCGAGCCCGAGCCGATCGAGTGGAAGCGGTGCTCCTCGTACGGGCCGCCCGCCGCGTCGTAGCTGAAGATCCGCCCCGTCGCGGCGTTCTCGTCGTAGCCGGTGAACAGCGGGATGACCGCCAGGCCCTGCATCGCGGCCGGCAGGTTGTCGCGGACCATCTTGCCCAGGCGGTTGGCCTTGCCCTCCAGGGAGAGCGCGCGGCCCTCCATCTTCTCGTAGTGCTCGAGCTCGACGCCGAACAGGCGGATGAGCTCGAGCGCCAGCGCCAGGGTGCCCGCTATCGCGATGGCCGAGTACTCGTCGGCGCGGAACACCTTGTCCACGTCCCGCTTGGAGATCAGGTTGCCGGCGGTCGCCCGCCGGTCGCCCGCCATCACCACGCCGCCCTCGCAGGTGACGGCGACGATCGTGGTCGCGTGCGGCAGGTTCCTGATGATCTCGGCGGCGACGTCGGAGCCGGCCAGCGGGCCGAGGTTGGCCAGCGGGAGCAGGCTGGGGTCATAGGCGGAAAGGAAGTGCGTGAACGACGGGATACGCGCCGCCAGGAAGGCCGCCGGGTCCCGTCCCGTGCCGCCGGAAAAGCTTCCCACGCCGCCGCCCCCTGAGGATTAGGTTGTCCGTCAGGCCGACACTACCGTCCGTTCGGGCCGGCTGAACTAGCGGTAACGGCCGGGAGTTGTCGGCTAAGAGCGGGCGAGCTGGGCCAGCAGCGTCGCGCGGGCGGTTACCAGCGACGGTCCGTACCAGGTCAGGCTGCGTCCCTCGACGAGCGCGACCCGCTGCCGGGGGAACATCTCCGGGCCGTCGCCGGAGCTGAAGGCGTACGGCTCGTCGGGCAGCACGATCAGCTCGGCCTCGCGCATCCCGGCTTCGTCCAGCTCGACGTGCGGGTAGCGTTCGGCGTGGTCGGCATAGGTGCTGTCCAGCCCGAGCCGGGCGGCGAGGTCGCCGGTGAACGTGCCGGAGCCGACCACCATCCACGGATCGCGCCAGATGGCGATAACCGCCCGCAGCGCCGGAACGGGGGCGGGCTCCGCCCAGACCCGTTCCGCCTCCGCCAGCCACGGCGGCTCCGCCCAGCCCAGCGCCACCGTGAACATCCGCCGCAGCGACGAGAAGGCCTGGTCCAGGGTCCTGATGTCGGTCACCCACACCGGCACGCCGGCCGCCCGGAGTCGTTCCACGTCGAGCTGGCGGTTCTCCTCCTTGTTGGCCAGCACGAGGTCGGGCCGCAGGCGGATGACGGCGGCGACGTCCGGGTTCTTGGTACCCCGGACGCGCTCCACCTCCAGGTCGCCGGGCTGCGTGCACCACTGGGTCGCTCCCGCCAGGGCGTCGCGCCGGGTGACGGCCACCGCCTCGGTCAGCGACGGCACCAGGGACACCACCCGGCGGGCCGGCCGGGCCAGTTCCACCGGGTAGCCGAGGTCGTCGCGCGGCGGTCCGCCAGGGCTGGTCACACACCGACCATAGCCGGGCCCGCCAGTCACCGGTTCGCGGGTCTTAACGCGGTCCAGGCCTGAGCTGGACGTTCAATTTCGAAACTTTCGAAATGGTTAATTGCCCATTGACGCGGCGATCGCGGGGAGCCAGTTCTCCGTGGTCACCCCCGCAACGCGATGAAATGGCAGGTTGTCGAGCCCACGCGGGGGGTCTACGACTGGACCCAAGCCGACGAACTGGTCAACTTCGCCCACGCCCACCGGCAGCTCATCCGCGGGACCTGCTGCACGAGCACATCACCACCGAGGTCTCCCGTTACCGGGGCAAGATCTGGCAGTGGGACGTCTGCAACGAGTTCTTCACCGACGCCAGCCCGTCTCAGCTTGACCCGGCCAACTGGTGGATCGTCCACGCCGGCCCGGAGGTGATACCCGGCGCCTTCCGCTGGGCGCACGCGGCCGACCCGGAAGCGCTGCTGTTCTACAACGACTACAACATCGGCGGCGAGGACGGGACGAACGCCAAGAGCGACGCCGTCTACGGGTACCTCAAACAGCTCCTGGCCGACGGCGTGCCGGTCCACGGCGTCGGAAACCAGGGCCACCTGGACACTCAGTACGGCTGGAACCCGGCCCTGCTCCGGCAGGACCTGGAGCGGTTCGCCAGCCTGGGCCTGAAGGTGGCGATTACCGAAGCCGACGTGCGGACCTTCGTGAACAACGCGACCGACCAGGTACCGACGGACAGCCTGTCCCAGTTCGCGCAGCCGTACGAGTACTCGGAACTGCTCAAGGCCGCGCTGGCCGTCCCCCAGTGCATCTCGTTCACGGTCTGGGGCTTCACCGACTCCGACTCATGGGTCCCGGGTACGTTCGCCGGCGAAGGGTACGCGGGGATCTACGACGTGAACCAGAAGCCGAAAGCCGCTTACTACGCCCTCCAGTCGGATCTCGCGCTCGCCGCCTACGGCGCCCCGCAGCGGGTCCGTACCTACACTCCGCGCTGGTAGCCGGCCCCCGGCCGGGATGCGCCCCAACGGCGCATCCCGGCCGGGTCCGAGGCTCAGGAGAGCGACGGGTTGGCGTTCTCGGCGATCTTCGAGCCCTGGCTGGATGCCTGCGACTCCACCTGCGAGATGGCGTTCTCGACCGAGCCGACGCCCGACGCGTCCCCGTTCTGCAGCTTCGACACGGCCGCCTGCACGGTCTCGCTCACCGTCTGCATCGGGGACACGATGGTCTTGCACAGTAGCGGGCTGTTATGCGCCGCGGCGAAGGCCAGGCGAACCTCGCGCTTGACAAACAACGCGGCCAGGCCAGCCTTGATGAACGCGGTCAGCCGCCCGTGCGCGCCGGACCGGAAAGTACCGGCCCGGTACGGCTTGTAGATATAGCGGTGAAACGCTCCGAAGCCCAGCGCCGCGTGCGCGGTGAACTTGGTCTTGGCGAACCCAGAGGCCTCAGTGGGACACGACGTCGGCGCGGCGGACGCACTGGTAGTCGACGCCGCGGTCGCGCCGCTGCCCGCCGCCGCCGTCGTCGAACTCTTGCACCCGGCAGCGAGAAACACCACCAGGGTCAACGTGATGACCAGAACCGATAGGCGCTTTGCCATCGCACCTCTCCTTGCCTCGACATGCTTCCCGGACGCCCCCCGCAGCTGCGGGGGGCGCCGACTACTGCCCGGGCTCGGAGTGATCTAACCCGCCGGCCTTAAGAGGCCTCCTCCAGCGCCTGAGCGAACTGGGCCTGGTACAGCCGTGCGTAGGCACCGTCCGCCGCCAGCAGCGCCCCGTGGGTGCCCTGCTCGACGATCTGCCCGTCCTCCATGACCAAGATCACGTCGGCGTCGCGGATGGTGGACAGCCGGTGGGCGATCACGAAGCTCGTCCGGCCGTGGCGCAGGGACGCCATCGCGTGCTGGATGAGCACCTCGGTCCTGGTGTCGACCGAGCTGGTCGCCTCGTCCAGGATGAGCACGGCGGGCCGGGCGAGAAAGGCCCGGGCGATCGTGAGCAGCTGCCGCTCGCCCGCGCTGACGTTCGTGCCCTCGTCGTCGAGCACGGTGTCGTAGCCGTCGGGCAGCGTCCGCACGAACCGGTCCACGTACGTCGCCTTCGCCGCCTCGACGACCTGCTCGCGGGTGGCGCCGAGCGAGCCGTAGGCGATGTTCTCCTCGACCGTGCCGCCGAACAGCCAGGCGTCCTGCAGCACCATGCCGGTCAGGCCGCGCAGCTCCTGGCGGCTCATCCGTGCGGTGTCCACGCCGTCGAGCAGGATCGCGCCGGAGTCGATCTCGTAGAACCGCATCAGCAGGTTGACCAGCGTCGTCTTGCCCGCGCCGGTCGGGCCGACGATGGCCACGGTCTGTCCCGGCTCCACGGTGAGCGAGACGTGCTCGATCAGCGGCCGGTCCGGCAGGTACCGGAACGACACGTCGTCGAACTCGACCCGGCCCCGGACGTCGGCGGGCCGGGCCGGCTCGGCCGCGTCGGGTGCCTGCTCCTGCGCGTCGAGCAGGGCGAACACGCGCTCGGCGGAGGCCACGCTCGACTGCAGCAGGTTCGCCATGCTGGCAACCTGGGTCAGCGGCTGGCTGAACTGCCGTGAGTACTGGATGAAGGCCGTCACCGCGCCGATGGTCAACGAGCCGTTCGCGATCAGCAGGCCGCCGACGACGGCGACCAGCACGTAGTTCAGGTTCGACATGAACATCATCAGCGGCTGGATCGTGCCGGAGATGAACTGCGCCCGGGAGCTGGCCGCGTACAGCGCCTCGTTCTGCTCGGTGAAGGTCGCCATGGCCTCCTCGCGCTGGCCGAACGCGGTCACCAGCGCGTGCCCGCTGTACATCTCCTCGACGTGGCTGTTCAGCCGGCCAGTGAACTTCCACTGGTTGATGAACTGCGGCTGTGCCCGCAGGGCGAGTTTCCGCGTCCCCCAGACCGAGGCAGGAATGGTGACCAAGGCGATCAGGGCCAGCTGCCAGGACACGATGAACATGAACACCAGCACGCCGACGATCGTCAGCAGCGAGGTCACCAGCTGGCTCAGCGTCTGCTGGATGGACTGCTGCAGGTTGTCGATGTCGTTGGTGACGCGGCTGAGGATCTCGCCCCGGGGCTGCCGGTCGAAGTAGCTCAGCGGCAGCCGCGATAGCTTGGCTTGCACCTGCTCGCGCAGGCCGAGCACGGCCCGCTGGACCATGGCGGCGGTCAGCCGGCCCTGGAACAGCGCGCAGACCGAGGCGCCGACGTTGAGCGCGATCACGACGCTCACGATCTGCCCGACGTGGCCGAAGTCCACGCCGTGGTGCGACTCGTAGCCGTCGAAGACGAGGTTGATCGCCTCGCCGAGCAGCCGCGGTGCGAGCACCGACATCGTCACGCTCGCGACCGCGAGGATCAGGGCCAGGATCGTGAGCAGGCGGTACGGGCGCAGCAGGCCGAGCAGCCGCTTGCCCGAGCCCTTGAAGTCGAGGGCCTTCTCGGTGGACAGGCCGCCCGCGAAGCGGGCCGGGCCGCGCATCGAGGCGGCCGGCCCCGGGCCGCGGGCAGGTACTGCCCGCTCCTCGTTGACTCCCGCGCTCACGCTGCGGCCTCCTGCTCGGTCAGCTGGGACAGGACGATCTCCCGGTAGGTTTCGCTGGCCTCCATGAGCTCGTCGTGGGTGCCGCGCGCCACGATCCGACCCGCGTCCAGCACCAGGATCTGGTCGGCCTGCCTGATCGTGGCGACCCGCTGCGCGACGATGACCATGGTCGCGCCGGCCACCTGGCTAGCCAGGGCCGAGCGCAACCGCGCGTCGGTCGCGTAGTCGAGCGCGGAGAACGAGTCGTCGAACAGGTAGATCTGCGGGCGGTGCACCAGCGCCCGGGCGATGGCCAGGCGCTGCCGCTGGCCGCCGGACACGTTCGTGCCGCCCTGCGCGATGGCCGAGTCCAGCCCGTCTGGCATCCGCTCGACGAAGTCGCGGGCCTGGGCGATCTCCAGCGCGCGCCACAGGTCCTCGTCTCCGGCCTGCTGGTTGCCGTACCGCAGGTTCGTGGCCACGGTGCCGGTGAACAGGTACGGCTTCTGCGGCACCAGCCCGACGGCGGCCGACAGCTGAGCCGGGTCGAGCTCCCGCACGTCGACGCCGCCCACCAGCAGCGACCCGGAGGTGACGTCGATCAGCCGCGGGATCAGGTTGACCAGCGTGGTCTTGCCGCTGCCGGTGCCCCCGACGATTGCCGTGGTCCGGCCGGGCAGCGCGGTCAGGCTGATGTCGTGCAGCACCGGCTGCTCCGCCCCCGGGTAGCGGAACTCGACGTTACGCAGCTCGAGCCGCCCGGGCTGCGGGCCCGGGGGCAGCGGGCGGGCCGGCGCGGCAATGTCCGGTTCGGTGTCGATGACCTCCATGATCCGCTCCGCGCTGACCTCGGCCCGCGGTACCAGCATGAACATGAACGTTGCCATCATCACCGACAGCAGGATCTGGGACAGGTAGGTGATGAACGCGGTCAGCGAGCCGATCTGCATCGTGCCGTTCGCGATCAGGTGCCCGCCGAACCACACCACGGCGGTGGTGGACAGGTTCAGCACGAGCAGCACCGCCGGGAACATCAGCGCCATCAGCTGGCCGGCGCCGAGCGAGACGTCGAACAGCTGGGTGCTCTTGCGGTCGAACCGCTCCCGCTCCTGCGGGTCGCGCACGAACGCGCGGATGACCCGGACTCCGGTGATCTGCTCCCGCAGTACCTGGTTGATGCCGTCCAGCCGCTCCTGCATCTGCCGGAACAGCGGCCGCATCCGGCGGATGATCAGGCCCAGGATGACGGCGAGCAGCGGCACCGCGACAACGAGCAGCGAGGACAGCGGCACGTTCTGGTTCAGAGCCAGGATGATCCCGCCGACGCACATGATCGGCGCGGACAGCAGCAGGGTAAACGTCATGAGGGCCAGCATCTGGACCTGCTGGACGTCGTTGGTCGTCCTGGTGATCAGCGACGCGGTGCCGAGGTGGTTCACCTCCCGGTCGGAGAACATCAGCACCCGGCGGAAGAGCGCCTGCCTGACGTCGCGGCCGAGGGCCATCGCGACCTGGGCGCCGAAGTAGATCGCGCCGATCGCGCAGACGATCTGCGCGAGGGTGATCGCGAGCATCCAGCCGCCGGTCGTCAGGATGTAGTGCGTGTTGTGGCGGATCACGCCGTTGTCGATGATGTCGGCGTTCAGCGTCGGCAGGTACAGCGTGGCCAGGGTCTGCGCGAGCTGCAGGACCAGGAGGAACGCGAGAGGCTTGCGGTACTGGCGCAGGTAAGTGCGCAGCAGTCGAATCAGCACCACCCAAGGGTAGGCGCGTTCCGCCTGCTCCGGGACCATCGTTCATCCGCTAGACGGACACGGCGGTGCCGTACGCCGGAGGATGACAGGCCGGTTCGATCTCGCGCCT
>DASWUW010000260.1:0-7398 GCA_036406335.1 Trebonia sp. | reverse complement strand
CCAGGGCGTCGAGGTGGGCCGCCGCGGCCACCTGCGCGTGGTCCGCTCCGCCCCCGCTCCCGCGCCCCAGCCCGAGGCCTGAACCGCCCGGAGCCGGGAACCCCCGCCGCCAGGGCCGTCCCGGCCGTGCGGCGCCCTCGTTTGCGTGCCGGCGGCGGCTGACCGATAGGTTGATTCCGGCACAGTCAACGGGAAGCCGCCCAGAGGCGGGATCGGGCCGCGGGAGGCGAAAACGAAGTGTCAGATCTGAACCGGATCTTCAAGGCGTACGACATACGCGGGATAGTTCCTGAAGAGCTCGACGAGTCCGTAGCCGAAGCCGTAGGCGCCGCGTTTGTCCGCCTGACCGGGACCAGGACCCTGGTGACGCTGCACGACATGCGGGCCACCAGCGGCCCGCTGGCCGCCGCGCTGGGCCGCGGGGCGGCCTCCCAGGGCGCCGACGTCATCTCCGGCGGGCTCGGCTCGACCGACATGGTCTACTACGCCAGCGGCCACCTCGACATCCCCGGCGCGATGATCACCGCGAGCCACAACCCGGCCCGGTACAACGGCATCAAGCTGTGCAAGGCCGGCGCCCGGCCGGTCGGCATCGAGACCGGCCTGGCCGAGATCAAGCAGCTGGTCGAAGCGGGCGTCCCGGCCTACGACGGACCGCCCGGGACGGTGACCCACCGGGACCTGCTGTCCGGCTACACCGAGTACCTGAAGAAGCTGGTCGACGTCTCCGGCATCCGCCCGCTCCGGGTCGTGGTCGACGCGGGCAACGGCATGGGCGGCTACACGGTGCCGACCGTGTTCGACGGGCTGCCGCTCACCGTGATCCCGCTCTACTTCGAGCTCGACGGGTCGTTCCCCAACCACGAGGCGAACCCGATCGACCCGGAGAACCTGCGTGACCTGCAGCAGGCGGTCCGGGCGGACCACGCCGACCTCGGTCTCGCGTTCGACGGCGACGCCGACCGCTGCTTCGTGGTGGACGAGCGGGGCGAGATCGTCAGCCCGTCGGTGCTGACCGCGCTGATCGCGACCCGGGAGCTGTCCCGGGAGCCGGGCACCACGGTCATCCACAACCTCATCACCTCACGCGGGGTACCGGAGCTGATCGCCGAGCACGGCGGCACCCCGGTCCGCACCCGGGTCGGCCACTCGTTCATCAAGGCGAAGATGGCGGAGACCAACGCCATCTTCGGCGGCGAGCACTCGGGCCACTTCTACTTCCGTGACTTCTGGTTCGCCGACTCGGGCATGCTGGCCGCGCTGCACACCCTGGCGGCGCTGGGCCACGACGACCGGCCGCTGTCCGCCATCCTGGCCGACTTCTCCCGCTACGCCGCCAGCGGCGAGATCAACAGCGAGGTCGCTGACCAGGGCGCCGTCACCGCCCGGGTGCGGGACAGCTACGCGTCCCAGCCGGGGGTGAGCACGGACGAGCTCGACGGCCTCACGGTGGCCGGCGGCACCTGGTGGTTCAACCTCCGCCCGTCCAACACCGAGCCGCTGCTGCGGCTGAACGTGGAGGCGGCGGACGAGACCGCGATGGCCGCCCTGCGCGACGAGGTGCTGGGGCTAGTGCGGGGAACCACCGCCCGTTCTGTATGACCGATGCTGTACCGATCGTGAGGCAAGGGACCAAGAAGATGGAACTTGACGGCTGGGTGCTCGACATCATCGTCTGCCCCAAGTGCCGGGCCGCCCTGCGGGCCGACGACGCGGCCAGCGAGCTGGTGTGTACCGGGTGCGGGCTCGCCTACCCGGTGCGCGACAACATCCCGGTGCTGCTGATCGACGAGGCGCGCCAGTCGTGACCGGCCGTCCCGCGGCGGGGGCCGGTTCCCGCGGGGCCGGCGCGTGAACACTCCCCCCGGCGGGGCCGCGCTGGCCGCCCTGCGCCTGGATGACACGGAGATCCTCGAGGCGGGCGACCCCGGCGGGATGCTGCGCCAGGTCGCCTCGTCCGCCGCGCAGGTCCGCACCGCGCTGCGCGCCTGCGCCGAGGCCGACCTGTCCGCGCTCAGCCCGGACACCCGGCCCCGCGCGATCGTGGTAGCCGGCTCGGGCGGCGCGGGCGGCGCGGTATTCGCCCGCGACGCGCTCGCGGCCGTCTGCGGCACCGGTTCCCCGGTCCAGGTAACCGGGGTCTCCGGCTGGCTGCTGCCCGGCTGGATCGGCGCCACCGACCTGGTCATCGCGGTGTCCCGCTCCGGGCACACCGCCGAGACGCTGACGCTGGCCGCCGAGGCGGCGCGGCGCGGCTGCGCCCTGGTCGCGGTGGGCGCGCCCGGCTCGCCCCTGGAAGAGCTAACGGCCCGCGCCCGGGGGATGTTCATCCCGGTGACCGCGGCCGGGCCGGCCCGGGCGATGCCCTGGGCGCTGACCGTGCCGCTGCTGGTGTGCGCGGGCCGGCTCGGCCTGGTACGCATCGACGAGGACGCCTACGAGGCGGCGGCGGCCTTCATGGAGGACGTCTCGAACCAGTGCCGGCCGTCGAGCGAGTCGTTCGTCAACCCGGCCAAGTCACTCGCGCTCGACCTGGTGGGACGGCTCCCGGTGATCTGGGGCGGATCGCCCGTCGGGGCGGCGGCGGCCCGGCGGTTCGCCTCCCAGCTGGCGGCCAACGCCAAGCACCCGGCGCTGTTCGGGCTGCTTCCCGAGGCCGGGCACGACCAGGTGGCCACCTTCGACGGCAGCTACGCGCCGCCGCTGGACACGTCCTTCCCGGCCGCCGAGGGCCTGGACGACGACCTCTTCGCCGACTTCGGCAACGACGACGCCGACCTGGACGGGGTAACGCCGGACGAGGCGTCGCTGCGGCTGGTGATCATCGCCGACCCGGCCGGGGAGCACCCCGCGGTCACCCGCACCCGGAACGCGGCCGTGGCGCTGGCCAACGTGCGCGGCATCGACGTCTCCGACATCACCATGGACACCAGCGACCCGCTGCGGCGGCTGGCCGGCACGGTCCAGCTGCTGGACTACACGTCGGTGTACCTGGGCATCGCCGGCGGCATCGACCCGCTGGCGATCGCCGCGATCAAGGACCTGCGCGACCTGACCGGCCGCGAGTAAATCTGTGAATCTGCTAAAGACCGCGGCCCGCCGTCCCGGTATGCTGCGCCGGTGAAGGCCGTTATCGCCGCGCTCGCGGCCAACCTCGTCATCGCCATCGCCAAGTTCGCCGCCTTCCTGGTGACGGGGTCGGCGTCGATGCTGTCGGAGGCGGTGCACTCGGTGGCGGACACCGCCAACGAGGGGCTGCTGCTGATCGGCCAGGGCCGGTCGCGCCGGGGGCGCACGGTCGAGCACCCGTTCGGCTTCGGCCGGGAACGGTACTTCTACGCCTTTATCGTCGCGGTGATGCTGTTCACGGTGGGTGCTGCCTTCTCGGTCTACGACGGCGTCCACCGCATTCTCAACCCCGGCCACCTCGAGTCCCCGCTGATCAACTACATCGTGCTCGGCCTGTCGGCCGTGGCCGAGGGCGCCTCGCTGCGCACCGGCATCCAGGAGGCGAACAAGGTGCGGGAGGGGCGCAGCTTCTTCCGCTTCATCCGCTCGACCAAGGCCCCCGACCTGGTCGTCGTGCTGCTGGAGGACTCCGCGGCCGTCCTCGGGCTGCTCTTCGCGTTCCTCGGCGTGCTGCTGTCCCAGCTGACCCGCAACGAGCAGTGGGACGGCGCCGGGTCGGTCGGGGTGGGCCTGCTGCTCGCCTGTGCCGCGCTGGTGGTCGGCCGGGAGACCAAGAGCCTGCTGATCGGCGAGTCGGCTTCGGACCAGGTCTCCGCGCAGATCGTGTCGGCCATCGAGGGCGGGGACGGCCGGTTCCGGCTGATCCACCTGCGCACCTCGCACATCGGGCCGGACTCGCTGCTGGTCACCGGCAAGATCGGCGCGCCCGCGGAGATGACGGTCAGGGATCTCGCGGCGGACATCAACGCCGCCGAGGCCCGTATCCGCGCGGCGGTGCCGGTCGCGGAGACGATCTACCTGGAGCCGGACATCTACCAGCCGCACCTGGCCAACCCGCAGGACCCGTCGGTGGAGATCGTCCAGCGCACCACCGACCGCCGCTCCCGGCTCAGGACCCCGCGCCGCCCCTGACGGCGCGCAGCGCCCGCAGCGCCCGCTCCTTCTCGAAGTCCAGCGCCCGGCCCGCGCCCGGCCCGGCCGGGACGTGGCCGGTGCGGCGGCCCAGGTCGGCCACCGCGACCCGCGCGGCCGGGTCGGTCAGCACCCGCAGCCCGAACGCGAGAGCGGCCGGGGTGATGTCGAACCGCCGCTCGATGGCCAGCGCGGCGGTGATCGCACTGATGTCTTCCTCGGTGAACTGCCGGTGCGCGTGGCCCCGCCCGCTGGGCCGCTCCCGCAGCGGCGGCAGCAGGCCGAGGTCCTCCCGGTAGCGCAGCATCCGGGGGGACATGCCGAGCCGGGCGGCCGCTTCTGTGATCCGCATCCGGCTAATCTAACATTCTGCCGTCAAAAACTGCCGCTGGATTGGGTGCCGGCCGCCCGGATCCCGTAGTTTCAGAACAGGCCGCAGTTTTCTTTCCGGGGGTGACCCCGGTACCCGGGCCGTGTGCCGCCGGCGGGAAACGCCTGCTGAAGCGGGCGCGCGAGGGCTCCCGGGGTCAACCGACGAAGGGATGAGCGCATGAGCGCCGAACCGTACAAGGTCGCCGACATTTCACTGGCCGATTTCGGCCGGAAGGAAATCCAGCTCGCCGAGCACGAGATGCCCGGCCTGATGGCGACCCGCGCGGAGTACGCGTCCGCCCAGCCGCTGCGCGGGGCCCGGATCACCGGCTCGCTGCACATGACCATCCAGACCGCCGTGCTGATCGAGACGCTGACCGCGCTCGGGGCCGAGGTCCGCTGGGCCAGCTGCAACATCTTCTCCACCCAGGACCACGCCGCCGCCGCCGTCGCGGTCGGCCCCGGGGGCACCCCGGAGGACCCCCAGGGCATCCCGGTCTTCGCCTGGAAGGGCGAGAGCCTGGAGGAGTACTGGTGGTGCACGGTGCAGGCGCTGACCTGGCCGGAAGGCCAGGCGCCGAACATGATCCTGGACGACGGCGGCGACGCCACCCTGTTCGTGCACAAGGGCGCCGAGTACGAGACCGCGGGCGCGGTCCCGTCGCCGGCCGAGGGTGACAACGAGGAGTGGCTGGTCATCCTGGACCAGCTGCGCAACTCCCTCGCCGACAGCCCCGGCAAGTGGACCAAGGCCGCCGCCGAGATCAAGGGCGTCACCGAGGAGACCACCACCGGCGTGCACCGCCTGTACGAGATGGAGAAGGCGGGCACGCTCGCGTTCCCGGCGATCAACGTCAACGACTCGGTCACCAAGTCCAAGTTCGACAACAAGTACGGCTGCCGCCACTCGCTCATCGACGGCATCAACCGCGGCACCGACGTCCTCATCGGCGGCAAGGTCGCGCTGGTCTGCGGCTACGGCGACGTAGGCAAGGGCTGCGCCGAGTCGCTGCGCGGCCAGGGCGCCCGGGTGATCGTCACCGAGATCGACCCGATCTGCGCGCTGCAGGCGGCGATGGACGGCTACCAGGTCACCACGATCGAGGACGTCGTCGACAAGGTCGACATCTTCGTCACCACGACTGGCAACAAGGACATCCTCACCGCCGACCACATGGCGCAGATGAAGCACCAGGCCATCGTGGGCAACATCGGCCACTTCGACAACGAGATCGACATGTCCGGCCTGGCCGCGACCCCCGGGGTCAAGCGGGTCGTCGTCAAGCCGCAGGTCGACGAGTGGACCTTTGCCGACGGCCACTCGATCATCGTGCTGTCCGAGGGCCGCCTGCTCAACCTGGGCAACGCCACCGGCCACCCGAGCTTCGTGATGTCGAACTCCTTCACCAACCAGGTGATGGCCCAGATCGAGATCTTCACCAAGCCCGAGGAGTACCCGGTCGGCGTCTACACGCTGCCCAAGTACCTGGACGAGAAGGTCGCCCGCCTGCACCTGGACGCGCTCGGGGTCAAGCTGACGGTGCTGTCCAAGGACCAGGCCGACTACATCGGCGTCCCGGTCGAGGGCCCGTACAAGTCGGACCACTACCGCTACTGATGAACACCGCTGCGGCCCCCGCGGGGGACGGCGTGCCGTCCCCCGCCCGGGGGCCGCGCCGGTACCGGTCGGTCCCCGGGCTCGCCGAGCTCGGCGACGCCCGAATCAGTTACGCCGAACGGAACATGCCGCTCCTGGCGGCCCTCCGTGACCGCTTCGCCGTGGACCAGCCCTTCGCGGGTCTCGCCGTCGCCGCCTGCCTGCACGTGACCGCGGAGACGGCCGTATTCGTCCGCGTGCTGCGCGCGGGCGGCGCCCGGATCCGGCTGGCCGCGTCCAACCCGCTGTCCACCCAGGACGACATCGCCGCCGCGCTCGCCGCCCGCGACGGCGTCGAGGTCTTCGCCCAGGCCGGGGTGGACCGGGACGCCTACTACGAGCACATCGTGCTCGCGCTGGGCGCCTGCCCCGACCTGGTCCTCGACGACGGCGGCGACCTGGTCTCCACCTTTCACACCACCGCCCCGGCCGCGGTGCTGGACCGGGTCCGCGGCGGCTGCGAGGGCACCACCACCGGCGTGCTCCGGCTGCGCCGCATGGCCGCCGACGGCACCCTCGCGTTCCCGGTCATCGCCGCCAGCGACACCCCGGTGACCCGCATCGTGGACAACACCCACGGCACCGCCCAGTCCGTCATCGACGGCCTGCTGCGGGCCAGCGGGGTCCTCCTGGCCGGCAAGACCATGGTGGTGGCCGGGTTCGGTGCCTGCGGGGCCGGCATCGCCGACTCCGCCCGCGCCCTCGGCGCCCGGGTCGTCATCACCGAAGTCGACCCGGTCCGCGCCCTCGACGCGGTGCTGCGCGGCTTCCGGGTGCTGCCGATCGCCGAGGCCGCCTCTATCGGCGAGATCTTCATCACCGCCACCGGCTCCGCCGCGGTCATCACCGCCGAGCACCTGGCGGTGATGCGCGACGGGGCCATCCTGGCCAACGCCGGGCACTTCGACGTGGAGATCGACGTCCGGGCCCTGTCCGCCCTGGCGGTCGCCGTCGACACCGACGTCCGCCCGCACGCCGACGCCTACCGCCTCCCCGACGGCCGCCGCCTGCTCCTGCTGGCCGAGGGCCGGGTGGTCAACCTGGTCGCCGCCGACGGCCATCCGCCCGAGGTCATGGACCTCGCCTTCGGCATCGAAGCGCTCGCCCTGGCCCGGCTAGCGGGCAGCGCCGAGAAGCTGCCCCCCGGCGTCCACCGCGTCCCCGCCGACATCGACGCCGAAGCCGCCCGCCTGGTCCTGGCTGCCCTCGGCGCCCGCGTCGACACCCCCACTGAAGCCCAGCAGGCCTACCTGGCCAGCTGGCACCTC
>DASWUW010000259.1:0-1510 GCA_036406335.1 Trebonia sp. | reverse complement strand
CAGGCAGCCCACGACGCGGCGGATTCAAGGGTTTGTCGCAACGCCCTGTCTGGATCGGGTGTGTGATGGTTCGTCGTGCTCAGCGGGGGCCTCGAGGGCGGGTTCGGCAGTTCTGGCGGGCCCGGCTGGAGGGTCTGGATCATGACCAGGCGTGTGCCCGGGTCGGCGTGTCGGGGCCGACGGGGTACCGCTGGATCGCCGATTCTGGCGGCATGGTCCCGGATCTTGATGAACGTTCGGGTCGGTATCTCTCGCTGGTCGAGCGTGAGGAGCTCTCTCGCGGGCTCGCGGAGAACCTCTCCCAGGCCGAGATCGCCCGCCGGCTCAACCGCTCGCCCTCGACGATCAGCCGCGAGCTCGACCGCAACTGTGTGCTCCGCGAGCGTCGGGGCGCGCACTCGGCCGGGCGCGCCGCGGCGGCTGGTCCACCCCCGGGTCCCGCTCGACCGGGCCGCCGGGTCGATCGCACCCGGGCCAAGCGGGAGGCCTACCGGGCGGGGCCCGCTCAGGCCAAGGCCGAAGCACGGGCCCGGCGCCGGAAACCGACCAAGTTCACCCGCCATCCCGAACTGGCCGAGGAGGTCCAGACCCGGCTGAAGCGCCGATGGAGCCCGCAGCAGATCGCGCAGACACTGCGCCAGGACTTCCCCGACCGCCCGGAGATGCAGGTGTCCCACGAGACGATCTACCAGGAGCTTTACGTCCAAGGCCGGGGCAGCCTGCGCCGGGAACTGCACAAGTGCCTGCGTACCGGGCGTGGACTGCGCCGCCCGCGCCCGTTCACCGCGCGCTCGAGCCGCACCTACGTCACCCCGAAGGTGATGATCTCCCAGCGGCCCGCTGAAGCCGCCGACCGCGCAGTGCCCGGGCACTGGGAAGGCGACCTGATCCTCGGCGCCGACAACGCCTCCGCGATCGGCACCCTGGTCGAGCGCAGCACCCGGTTCGTGCTGCTGCTGCACCTGCCCGCCCGCCACGACGCCGAAGCCGTCCGCGACGCCATGATCCCCGCCATCACCGCGCTGCCCGAGGCGCTGCGCCGCTCACTGGCCTGGGACCAAGGCAGCGAGATGGCCCGCCACGCCGAGATCACCGTCGCCACGGACCTGCCGATCTACTTCTGCGACCCCCACAGCCCCTGGCAGCGCGGCAGCAACGAGAACACCAACGGGCTGCTGCGCCAGTACTTCCCCAAAGGAACCGACCTGTCCAGACGCAGCGCCGAGGACCTCGCCGCGGTCGCCGCCGAACTCAACCGACGGCCCCGCAAGACCCTCAACTGGCGCTCCCCAGCCCACGCCCTCGACCAACTACTGTCCGACCCACAAGCCACCGGTGTTGCGACGACCCCCTGAGCCCGCCGGCGTCGGCGCATGCCCCATGTGCTGATGATCAACGAGAGGGTGGGGCCGCTCCCGATCAGGGGCACACCGGGCAGGCCGAGCGCCTCCGCGGCCTGCCCAGTGTGCTGTTGATCAGCGTGCTGTTGATCAGCGTGCGGGTGATCAGG
>DASWUW010000258.1:0-4106 GCA_036406335.1 Trebonia sp. | reverse complement strand
TGACGGTCACCGCCAGGAACACCGCGGGCGGGAAGACGACCATCAGCTTCAGCTGGCAGATCAGGCCGGCCTGAGGCACCGCCCCGGCCGGCCGGGGCGGGTCGGCCGGGGCTGGCTGTCTGGGGGCTGGCTGTCTGGGGGCTAGCTGACTGAGGGCTGGCTGTCTGGCTGGCCGAGGCTGGCCGCGCGGCCGCGGCCCGGCGTCACCGGCCGCCGGGCGACGGGCCCGGATCCGCGGCCCGGACCCCGGCGGCGGCCATCCGCCGCCGCAGTTCCGCGTTCGCGGCCAGCCCGGTGCGCGCCTCGACGATCCGCAGCCCGCTGCCCGGCACGGTCGCGGCGGCCGCCTTGGCGATGTCGCCCGGCTGCTCCGCCAGCGTGTAGGGGATCGCGAAGGCGGCCGCCAGGTGCGCAATCGACGCGCCGTGCGGGGTCGCGAAGACCCGCTCGAACGGCCCGGCGAACCCGGCGGGCTCCAGCCCGGCGAAGATGGCGCCGCCGTCGTTGTTGACCACGACCAGGCACAGGTCCGGCCGCGGCGCGGCCGGCCCGAGAGCCAGCCCGGGCGCGTCGTGCAGCAGGGTCAGGTCGCCGATCAGCGCGAAGGCGACCGCGCCGGGCTGCTGCCGCTGGTGCGCGAGGGCCGCGCCGATCGCGGTCGAGGCTGTCCCGTCGATGCCGCTCGCTCCCCGGCTCGCGGTCACCCGGATGTCCGCCCGCGGGGGCAGCAGCACGTCGATATCCCGTACCGACAGCGAGTTCCCGCACCAGAGCAGCGCGTTCTCCGGCAGTGCGGCGGTAAGTTCGCGGGCGACCTCCGGCTCCGGCAGGGCGCCCGCCTCCGGGTCCCGCCGGCCGACGGCCGGCGGCTCCCCGGGCCCGCCGCCGAGCACGGCGGCCGCAGCCCCGCAGGCCGCCGCGTCGGCCCGCCGCCAGGTATCCAGCCAGCGGCCCGGAGCCGGCGCGGGAACCCCGGTGAGCCGGACCGCGGACGCGACATCGGTCGCGGCCCGCTGCGGGTCGGCCCACAACCCGGGACCCGGCGCCAGCACGACGTGCCGCACGGCCGGCCCCCCGCCGCCGCTCCCGGGGGCGCGGGCCAGGCCGAGCAGCGCCGACTGCGGACGGCTCAGCCCCGGCCGGCCCGCGGAGACGATCACCTCCGGCCGGGTCACCGCCGTGAACCCGGGCGCCGCCAGCAGGTACTGGTAGCCGGTCAGCGCGTTCGGCCCGCGCCGCGCCCCGGACGAGGGCTCGGCCAGGACCGGCCACCCGGCCCGCTCGGCCAGCTCCACCAGCGCGGCCGCGTCGTAGTCGCCGTCGCCGCAGACCAGCACCCCGCGCTCGGCCCACGGCAGCTCCAGCGGCTCCGCGACCGGGCCGGGCCGGGCGACCCGGGTCCACGGCGCGCCGTCCGGCCGCCCGTCCAGCGGCTGCGGCCACTCCGCCGCGGCGAGCACACTGCCCGGGGGGCCGGGACTGACGTCCTCACCCTCGCGCTTGTCGCGGTTATCCGAAATGACCGCCGGGCCGGGGGCGTCCGGGACGAGGGGGTCGCGCAGCGGCAGGTTGAGGTGCACCGGGCCGGGCAGGGTGCCGGGCGCGCCGGCCGCGTGCGCCCAGGCGCGGCAGGCCAGCGAGCGCCAGTAGCCCGTCATGCCGGGACGCCGCTCGGGAACCCCGGCCTCGGCGTACCAGCGGACCGCGGACCCGTACAGCTTGACCTGGTCGATCGTCTGGCTGGCGCCGGTGCCGCGCAGCTCCGGCGGCCGGTCGGCGGTGAGCACGAGCAGCGGGACGGCGGACTCGCCGGCCTCGATGACCGCCGGGTAGAAGTTGGCCGCCGCCGTGCCCGACGTGCAGACCAGGGCGACCGGCCGGCGGCTGACC
Source organism: Trebonia sp. (assembly GCA_036406335.1). GTDB lineage: Bacteria > Actinomycetota > Actinomycetes > Streptosporangiales > Streptosporangiaceae > Trebonia. The sequence continues at coordinate 2,216 of DASWUW010000258.1, read as the reverse complement.
TTGGCCAGGCCGAGGGCGGTGAACGCGGCCGACCGCTCGTCGATCCGGACGTGCAGCCGGACCCGCCCGGCCTGCTCGAGTTCCCAGAACGCCATCGCCAGCGGCGTGGACCGCGACCCGGGGGCGACGACGACCTCGCCCAGCCCGCACCGCGCGAGCTCGTCGGCGAGCACCGCGGCGAAGGCGGTCGACGGGTTCACCGGGTCCCCCTTCCGCGGGCTGACGGATCAGAGAGAGCCCTGCGGGCCTGCTGGTGATCCGCTGTGGCCGGCCCGGCGGCGCTTGCTGCTGTTGTCAAGACGAGGATTCCGTTCCGCCGAGGCCGGCCAGGTGCCGGGCCGCCGCTCGCGCGCGCTCGCGCCACGGCCCGGGCTCGGTTTCCCACCGGGCGAGGGCGTCCGGGTCGACGTCCGGCCGCCGGACCGGCAGCAGGCCGCCTGTCTCGGCCAGCGGCTCGGCCGTGACGTCCCCCGCCAGCAGGGACATCGTGGCCAGCCCGCACGCGTAGGGCAGCTCGGGCAGCGCGGCGGCCAGCGCCACCCCGGCGGCCAGGCCAACCGACGAGTCGACCGCGCTGGACACCACCGCCGGCAGCCCGCAGGCCTCGGCCACCCGCAGTGCCTGCCGGACCCCGCCTAGCGGCTGCACCTTGAGCATGACGATGTCCGCCGCGCCGGCCGCGCGGACCCGCAGCGGGTCCTCGGCCTTGCGGATGGACTCGTCCGCGGCGACCGGGAGGCTGACCAGCCGGCGCAGCCCGGCCAGCTCCTCCAGGGTCGCGCAGGGCTGCTCGGCGTACTCCAGCGAGTAGCGGTCCAGCCGGCGCAGCACCCGGGCCGCCTGCGAAACCGACCAGCCGCCGTTGGCATCCACCCGGATCCGGCCGCCGGGCCCGGCGGCGTCCAGGGCGTCGCGCACCGCGGCGACCCGCTCCAGGTCGGCCGACTCGGGCTGGCCCGCCTCGGCCACCTTGACCTTGGCGGTGCGGCAGCCGGAGGCGGCGACGATCTCGTAGGCGCGCGCGGGCTCGACGGCGGGAACGGTCACGTTCACCGGCACCCAGTCGCGCCGCGGCGCGGGCCAGGGCACCGTGGCCGACTCGATCGCGCTGGCCAGCCAGCGGGCGGACTCGGCCGGGCCGTACTCGGCGAACGGGGAGAACTCACCCCACCCGGCCGGTCCCCGGATCAGCGCGCCCTCGCGGACGGTGATGCCGCGGAACCGGGTGCGCATCGGGATCGCGAACGCGCGCAGGGTCCCCAGCAGCTCCGGCAGGTCGCGCGCCGCGTCACTGTCCTGGTGCTGGCTCAACTCGCCACCTCCCGCTGCCCGGAGCGTGGACGCCGGGACGCCGCTGCCCTGCTGGCACTCTAGTACCGGGCAGCGGGCGGGTCCCCGGCGGCCGGACGCCGCGAGTCTTCCCCGCACCCGGCCTTGACCTCCGGAGCGCTGCCGGACCGGCTGGCCCGGGACGGGATGCGATGATGCCGGCATGACGCTGCTGCTGTCCCGCTCGGACCTGGTACGGCTGCTGGACGTAGGCGCCTGCCTGGCGGAGCTGCGCCAGGGTTTCCTCGCCCCGCCGCCGGCGGTCGCCCCGCAGCGGGTCCGTACGGACCTGCCGGGGCCCGGTACCGCCACCGCGCTGCTTCCCGGCCTGGTCGACGGCGTCCCGGCCTACAGCGTGAAGGTGAATGCCAAGTTCCCCGCGGCCAGTCCGGCCCTGCGCGGCGTGGTGTGCCTGCACGACGCGGGCACCGGCGAACTCCTGGCCCTGCTGGACTCGGCGACGGTGACCGCTTGGCGGACGGGCCTGTCGGCCGCGCTCGGCACGCACGCGCTGGCCCGGCCCGCTGGCCGCACGATAGCCGTGATCGGCGCCGGCGCGCAGGCCGAGCTCGTGCTACGGGGACTGGCGGCACTGCGCCGGTGGGAGCGGCTCGTTGTGTGCGACCTCGATGCCGGACGGGCCGCGCTTTTCGCCGCGCGTCACGCCGCGGACGGGGCCGTGGTCGCCCCGGATCCGCGGGCCGCGGCGCGGGACGCTGACATCGTGGTGCTCGCGACCTGGTCCCGCACCCCGCTGCTGGACGTCGGCAACGTGAAGCCGGGCGTGCAGGTCACCTCGCTCGGAGCCGACGAGCCGGGCAAGGCGGAGCTCACCCCGGCGCTGCTGCGGGCCGGGCGCGTATTCGTCGACGACCTTCCGCTCGCCT
>DASWUW010000257.1:0-2870 GCA_036406335.1 Trebonia sp. | reverse complement strand
CCGGCGGCAGCGCGGGCGCCAGCGGCGGCTCGGCCTCCGGCGCCAGCAGCCTGCCCACCGTCACGATGATGGTCGGCGGCATCAGCAAGCAGATCTACCTGCCCTACCAGCTCGCGCAGAGCCTCGGCTACTACCAGAAGTACGGCGTCCACATGGTGCTGTCCAACGAGGTGTCGGGCGGTGTCGGGGCCGAGACGGCGATGGCCTCCGGGCAGGTCGACATGGCCGGCGCCTGGTACGTGCACACCATCAACTTCCAGCTCCAGGGGAAATCGGTCATCGACCTGGCCCAGCTGTCGGGTTCCCCCGGTGAGCGCATCATGTGCGCCACCGGCACCCATATCACCTCGCCGACCCAGTGGAAGGGCCAGACGATCGGCGTCACCGACCTCGGGTCCGGCACCGACCAGCTCACCCAGTACCTGGCCGCCCGCTACGGCCTCACGAAGGGCGACTACACCCGGATCGGCGCGGGGGACGGCACCACCATGATCGCCGCGCTCAAGAACCACAAGATCCTCTGCGGCATGACCTCCCAGCCGACCGTCGCGGCGATCGAGAAGCTCGGTGTCGGCTACCCGGCGTTCGACCTCACCACCACGGCCGGCGTCAAGCGGTGGCTCGGCGGCTTCACCCCCACCGCTGGCGTGCTCGCCCTTTCCAGCTGGGTGAACTCGAACAAGGCAACCGCGCAGAAGGTGGTCGACGCGATCGTCGCCACCATGCACTGGCTCTCCACCCACAGCGCGGCCGACGTGGCCAACGTGCTGCCGCAGAGCTTCGTCAGCAACACCCTGGTGACCAAGGCGACGTACATCTCCACCCTCAGCACCGACAAGACCCAGTTCCTGCCGGACGGGCTGATGCCGGCCGGGGGCCCGTCGGTGATCATGGCGATCAGCAAGCTAGCCGGAGTCGTCACCGGCCCGGTGAACCTGCCGGCCACCTACACGAACGCCTACGCGATCGCGGCGAATAAGGCACTGGGGTACTCGAGCTGAAAGGCGTCATCCGCTGTTCAGCGCACGGCCACCCGGGGGTGGCCTTCGGCGAGGACGGTAGCGGGGGGCGTCGGCGTGGGCCGCGTCCGGACAGGAGTGATAGACCATGCACCTGAGACCATTCTGGCGAGCCGGGGCCGCCGTGGCGAGCGCCGCGGTAGTGGCCGGCGGCACGGCGCTCGCAGCGTCGGCGGCGACCGTCCAGCCAAGCCAGTCCAGCTGGGGCCACGCCAGCGGCATCCAGCACGTGCTGCTGATATCGGTCGACGGCATGCACCAGTCCGACCTGGCCTGGTACGTCGCCCGTTACCCCCATTCGGAGCTCGCGCGGCTGGCGGCCGGCGGCGCTGAGTACACCCGGGCGCAGACCCCCGACCCGTCGGACTCGGACCCGGCCGGCACCGGGCTGGTGACCGGCGGCAACCCGAAGTCCACCGGCATCTACTATGACGTCGAGTACAGCCACGGCGTCTTCCCGGCGGGGACGACCAACTGCTCCGGGCCGGTCCCGGGCGGCGACGTCATCTACGACTCGCCGGACGACAAGCTTCCCGCCGTGGCGGACCTGCTGCACAACAAGAGCGGCAATACCTTCCCCTCGTTCGACGAGGGCGGCTCGATCTACCCGGGCGGCGTCGACACCAACCCGGCCCTGATCATGAACCTCACCCCGCACCCGCAGTCGGGGCTGAACCCGGCGACGTACCCGGTCAGCCCGAAGACCTGCCAGCCGATCCAGCCGTGGAACTTCGTCGGGGACAACACGATCTTCCAGGTGATCCACCAGGCCGGCCTGCGTACCGCCTTCGCCGAAAAGCACGCGATCTACGCGTCGTTCAACGGCCCGGGCTCGAACGGCATGAGCATCGACGACTTCTTCGGGCCGGAGATCGACTCGCAGGCGGTCGAGCCGAACGGCGTGCCCTACCCAAACGACGGCGCCTGGACCAACGACAACGCCGCGACCAAGCAGTACGACTCCTACAAGGTCCAGGCGGTGGTCAACTGGATCAACGGCTACGGCCATTCCGGCAAGGGGCCGAAGACCGGCACGCCGGCCATCTACGGGATGAACTTCCAGGTCGTCTCGACCGCGGAGAAGCTGAAAAGCTCGCCGGCCGTGCTCATCGGCCCGGACGCCCACGGCAAGTACGCCCTGGGGCCGGCACTGACCGGCGGGTACGTGACCGTGGGAGGCAAGCAGGTGCCGGGCCCGCTGCTGCAGAGCGCGCTCAACTACGTCAACCGCGCTCTTCAGCGGATGGCGAACAAGATCCAGGCCAGCGGCGAGGCGGGCTCGACGGCGATCGTCCTGACGGCCAAGCACGGCCAGTCGCCGCTGAACAACAGCCAGCTGCAGCGGATCGACGACGGCCCGATCATCTCCGGCGTCAACGCCGCCTGGGCCAAACTGCACCCGGGCAGCAAGCCGCTGGTCGTCCAGGAGGCCGACGACGACGGCCTGCTGTGGTGGCTGTCCAACCGCTCGCAGACGGCGGCTAACTTCGTCAAAAACTACCTGTGGACGCACACCGCCCCGGCGGTCAACTACGCCGGCAAGACGATCACCGTCCAGCACTCCGGCCTCAAGTCGATCTACGCCGGCCGCCAGGCCGCGAAGTTCTTCGGCGTGGCGAACTCCGACCCGCATCACCCCGACGTGTTCGCGGTCTCGCAGGTCGGCACGATCTACACGACCGGCTCGAAGATCGCCGAGCACGGCGGTGACAACGCGGGCGACCGGGACGTGCCGCTCATCGTCTACGCGCCGGGCGCCGTCCGGCCGGGCCAGTCCAGCCACCGGGTGGAAACGACCCAGGTAGCGCCGACGATCCTGAAGCTGCTCGGCCTGAACCCGGGCAAGCTGCA
>DASWUW010000256.1:0-9815 GCA_036406335.1 Trebonia sp. | reverse complement strand
GCCTGGGGCTGCCTGGGCGGTGGAGGGGTTTACCTGGGGATGCCGTCGCCGGCGGAGGACGGGCCGATGGGAGGCTCGTCGGAGGGCGGGGCGGGCTCGGCGTCGCTGTCCGTGCTCGCGGTGTCGGCCGGCTCGGCGGCGGCGCTGGCGGCGCGGGACTCGGCGATGAGCTCGGCCAGGCGCGGGCCGTGCAGGCGGCGGAAGGTGCGGTGCGCGCGGGCCCGGTCCAGGATGGCGACCTCGAGGTTAGCCTCAGTCAGCTCGGGCTGCGCGTTGCCGTTGGCGGCCTGCGGCTGCGCCCCCGGCGTGGCGGTCGGCGGGGCGGACAGCGCCGCCAGGGCGACGCCCAGGGCCTCAGTGAGCGAGAGGCCGTCGGCGAAGCCTTCCTTGAGGGCCGCCGCTACCTGGTCGACCTGGCCGCCGAAGGCGACGAAGCCGGGCTCGTCGGATACCGAGCCGTCCCAGGAGATGCGGTAGATCTGGTCGCTGTCCGGCTTCGCGCCGACCTCGGCCACCACGATCTCTACCTCGTAGGGCTTGCCCGCCGCCTCGCTGAAGTTCCCGCCCAGCGTCTGCGCGTACCAGTTGGCCAGGCCGCGGGCGGTCACGTCGCCCCGGTCGAACTGGTAGCCGGTGATGTCGGCGTAGGTGACGCCCGCCTTACGCAGCGCCTCGTACTCGTTGTAGCGGCCGACGGCGGCGAACGCGATGCGGTCGTAGATCTCACTGATCTTGTGCAGGACGCTCGACACGTTCGGCGTCACGAGCAGGATGCCGCCCGAGTACTGCAAGGCTACCGAGCTGCGGCTGCGGGCCACGCCCTTGCGGGCGTAGTCGGCCTTGTCGCGCATTGTCTGCTCGGGCGACATGTAGAACGGCATGGACACCGCGGGCGCTTCCTTTCGGTTTACCGGGGGAACAGCTCCCCGTCCCCTCCCGGCCGGTCAGGGCCGTGAGGAGCGGGTCATCCGGAACAGGGGCGGATTACGGGTGGCCGTTGAGACTGGCCGCGTGCAGCGGGGCGTAAGGGCCGTCCGGCAGGCGCATCCGGCCGTCCACGACCTGCTGCGCGTAGTCGGCCGACTCGTTGTCCGTGATCCGGCTGAAGCCGTCGCCGGTGATCGTCGCGATCACCGGGAAGATCCGCCGGGTCAGGTCGGGGCCGCCGGTGGCCGAGTCGTCGTCGGCGGCGTCGTACAGCGCCTGCACGCAGGCCAGCACCGCGTCCGGGACGGACATGCCGTCGGAGTAGTACTTCTTCAGCGCGGACTTGGCGAAGACCGAACCGGACCCGATCGAGTGGAAGCGGTGCTCCTCGTACGGGCCGCCGGCCACGTCGTAGCTGAAGATCCGGCCGGCCCCGGCGTCCTCGTCGTAGCCGACGAACAAGGGGATCACCGCGAGGCCCTGCATAGCCGCCATCAGGTTGTCGCGGATCATCTTGCCCAGGCGGTTGGCCTTGCCGTCGAGGGAGAGCGCGCGGCCCTCCATCTTCTCGTAGTGCTCGAGCTCGACGCCGAACAGGCGGATGAACTCGAGTCCCATGCTGGCCACGCCCGCGATGGCGATCGCCGAGTACTCGTCGGCGCGGAACACCTTCTCCACGTCCCGCTTGGAGATCATGTTGCCCGCGGTCGCCCGCCGGTCGCCCGCCATCACCACGCCGTGCTCAGTGGTGACCGCGACGATCGTCGTCGCGTGGGGCAGGTTCTTGATCACGTCGGACTGGGCGGCCAGCGGGCCGAGATCCCGCGGCGGGAGCAGGCTGGGGTCGTACGAGGAAAGGAAGTGCGTGAACGACGGGATGCGCGCCGCCATAAAAGCCGCCTGGTCCCGTCCAGTGCCGTTGGAAAAGCTTCCCACGCCGCCGCCTCCCTGTTGCCTCGGGGGGTACGGGGGGTCGCCCCCCCGGGTGATTACCGCATTGTCCTTGAGCTGACACTACCGCCCGCCCGCGGCGTTCTCGAACTCGCCGGAAGGCCGACCTTTTCGCCTGTAGCTAACCACCGGGCAGGTTATTCCGCTTCCGGAGCGGACCCCGGGCGCCCGACTGACGGCGGCCTTGCCGTCGGGCGCGCCCCGGGGGGTACTGGGGGTCGTCCCCCCGGGAGACTGCCGTGCGGCCTACTGGCCGCCCTTCTGCACGTACGAGCGCACGAACTCCTCGGCGTTTTCTTCGAGTACCTCGTCGATCTCGTCGAGGATCGAGTCCACGTCGTCGGAGAGCTTCTCGTGCCGCTCCTTGGCCTCCTCGGTCGAGGCGGCCTGGTCTTCCTCGGTCTCGTCGGTGCGCCGCTGCGTGTGCCGCTGGCCCCCGGTGTCCTTTTCCGCCATCTGCGGTTCCTCCGTCCCTCGGGGCGGTTGCCCCTCGAAAGCTCCAACGCTATCCTCGCCCGCCGCGTGCCTGCCCAACCCTGCCGCGGGCGTTTGCTCCTAAACTGACACTGCGGGCTCAGGCCTGGTTAGTCAGCGCGTTAACGAGTTCCCCGGCCGTCTTGCACCGGTCGAGCAGGGCGCCGACCATCGCTTTGGTACCGCGCAGCGGCTCTAGCGTAGGGACCCGCTGCAGCGAGTCGCGGCCCGGGACGTCGAAGATGACCGAGTCCCAGGACGCGGCCGCGACCGAGTCCGCGTACTGCCGCAGGCAGCGGCCGCGGAAGTAGGCCCGGGTATCGGTCGGCGGGTTGTCGACCGCCCAGGCGATGTCGTCCTCGCTGGTGATCCGGGCCATCCGGCCGCGGGCGGCCAGCCGGTTGTACAGGCCCCGGTCGAGCCGCACGTCGGAGTACTGCAGGTCGAACAGCTGCAGCTTGGGCGCGTCCCAGGCGAGGTTGTCCCGGCGGCGGTAGCCCTCCAGCAGTTCCAGCTTGGCGACCCAGTCCAGCTCGCGGGAGAGCTGCATGGGGTCGTCGGCCAGCCGGGTGAGCACCGACTCCCAGCGGGACAGCACGTCGAGGGTCTGGTCGTCGGCGTCCGCGCCGTATTTGTCCTCGACGTACTTGCGGGCCAGCTCCAGGTACTCGGTCTGCAGCTGCAACGCGGTCATCTTGCGGCCGTCCCGCAGCGTCACCTGGTACTTCAGCGTCGGGTCGTGGGAGACGGCGCGCAGGTCGGCGACCGGCGCCTCCAGGGACAGGTCAGCGGAGAAGAACCGGTCTTCGATCATCGCCAGCACCAGCGCGGTGGTGCCCATCTTGAGGTAGGTGGCCACCTCGCTCAGGTTCGCGTCGCCGATGATCACGTGCAGCCGCCGGTACTTCTCCGGGTCGGCGTGCGGTTCGTCGCGGGTATTGATGATCGGGCGCTTGAGGGTGGTCTCCAGGCCAACCTCGACCTCGAAGAAATCGGCCCGCTGGCTGAGCTGGAATCCGGTACCGCGGCCGTCGGCGCCGATGCCAACCCGTCCGGCGCCGCAGATCACCTGGCGGGTGACGAAGAACGGGGTGAGGTGCCGGACGATGTCAGCGAACGGCGTCGACCGGCGCATCAGGTAGTTCTCGTGGGTGCCGTAGGAGGCGCCCTTGTTGTCGGTGTTGTTCTTGTAGAGCTGGATCGGGTGCGTACCGGGCACGGTGGCCGCCTTGGCCGCCGCCTCTGCCATGATCCGCTCGCCCGCCTTGTCCCAGACCACTACCGACCGCGGGTTGGTGCACTCGGGGGCGGAGTACTCGGGGTGCGCGTGGTCGACGTAGAGCCGCGCGCCGTTGTGCAGGATGACGTTGGCGAGTCCCAGGTCCTCATCCGTGAGCTGAGTGGAATCCGCCGTTTCCCGTGCCAGGTCGAAGCCGCGCGCGTCGCGCAGCGGGTTCTCTTCCTCGAAGTCCCACCGGGCGCGCCGCGCCCGCGCGGCCGTAGCCGCCTGGTAGGCGTTGACGATCTGCGATGAGGTCACCATCGCGTTAGCACCCGGCTGTCCCGGTACGGAGATTCCGTACTCGGTCTCGATGCTCATGACCCGCAGCACACTCATAGTTGTTCAGCGTAATGCCGGCAAACACCCTTGTATGCCGGCATCTCACGCCCGTTGCCGTTCAAAGGCACCGACCGATCACAGGTACTGACCGGTGTTGGAGACCGTGTCGATGCTGCGACCAGCCTCGGTGCCCTGCTTGCCCTGGACCAGGGTCCGGATGTAGACGATGCGCTCGCCCTTCTTACCGGAGATACGCGCCCAGTCGTCGGGGTTGGTGGTGTTGGGCAGGTCCTCGTTCTCCTGGAACTCGTCTACGCAGGCGGCCAGGAGGTGCGCGACCCGGATACCCTTCGTCCCGGTCTCGAGGAACTGCTTGATGGCCATCTTCTTGGCCCGGGCCACGATGTTCTCGATCATGGCACCGGAGTTGAAGTCCTTGAAGTACAGGACTTCCTTGTCGCCGTTGGCGTAGGTCACCTCGAGGAAGCGGTTCTCCTCGGACTCGGTGTACATCCGCTCCACGGTTCGCTGGATCATCGCCTCCACCGCCGCCTTGCCTGACCCGCCGTTCTCGGCCAGGTCGTCGGGGTGCAGCGGAAGCTCCGCCAGCAGGTACTTGGCGAAGATGTCCTTGGCCGCTTCGGCGTCCGGCCGCTCGATCTTGATCTTGACGTCCAGGCGGCCGGGCCGCAGGATCGCCGGGTCGATCATGTCCTCGCGGTTGGAGGCGCCGATGACGATGACGTTCTCCAGGCCTTCGACGCCGTCGATCTCCGACAGCAGCTGAGGCACGATGGTGTTCTCCACGTCGGAGGACACCCCGGAGCCGCGGGTGCGGAAGATCGAGTCCATCTCGTCGAAGAACACGATGACCGGCATGCCCTCGGAGGCCTTTTCCCGAGCCCGCTGGAAGACCAGGCGGATGTGCCGCTCGGTCTCGCCGACGTACTTGTTCAGCAGCTCGGGGCCCTTGATGTTGAGGAAGAAGGACTTGCCCTCCTGCCCCTTGGGCACGACGCTGTTGCCCGCGGCCGCCGCCTTGGCCTGCACCTGCTTGGCCAGCGAGTTGGCGACCGCCTTGGCGATGAGTGTCTTGCCGCAGCCAGGCGGGCCGTAGAGCAGGATGCCCTTCGGCGGGCGGAGCTGGTGCTCGCGGAACAGGTCCGCGTGCAGGTAGGGGAGTTCGACGGCGTCGCGGATCTGCTCGATCTGCGAGCTGAGGCCGCCGATGTCGGTGTAGGCGATGTCCGGAACTTCCTCGAGGACGAGCTCCTCGACTTCGGACTTGGGGATGCGCTCGTAGATGTAACCGGAGCGCGGCTCGAGCAGCAGCGAGTCGCCTGCCCGGATCACCTGGTCGAGCAGGGGGGCGGCGAGCCGCACGATCCGCTCCTCGTCGGCGTGCGAGATGACCAGGGCGCGCTCGCCGTCGGCGAGCAGCTCCTTCATCATCACGACCTCGCCCACGGTCTCGTAGCTCTGGGCGATGACGATGTTCAGCGCCTCGTTGAGCACGACTTCCTGGCCGGGCCTGAGCGCTTCCAGGTCGACGTTGGGGCTGACGTTCACCCGCATCTTGCGGCCGCCGGTGAACACGTCGGCGGTGTTGTCCTCGCACGCGGCGAGGAAGGTGCCGAAACCGGATGGCGGCTGCGCCAGCCGGTCGACCTCTTCCTTCAGTGCGACGATCTGGTCGCGAGCCTCGCGCAACGTTGACGCCAGGCGTTCGTTCTGAGACGACACTGAGGTCAGTGACGCCTCTGTCTCGCGGAGCCGTTCCTCTAGAAGACGGACCTGGCGCGGTGAATCGGCCAAGCGCCTACGCAACACTGCGATCTCCTCATCGAGGAAGGAGATCTGTGCGGTAAGGCTACTCACCTCATCCTCGTGCCGCGAAGCCCGTCCGTTTTCGTCCCTAGCTGCCACGACCCTCACCTCCTCCCGGGAGTATGAAACTAACTAGACCCTACCTACCTGGCGGTCTTTCCAATCATCCCGGGGCGTATTCGATTGCTTACTCTTACTGCACGTCCGGAAGAAACCGCAGGACAGCGGCCCCTTATCACCACAGAGTTATGTGCAGTCACACAGAGTGTTTATTTACGGCTGAGACATGCCGCCGTCACCGGAAATCGGCGCCCCGGTCGCCGGAAGTGCCGGCCGCGACGGGGTTTCCGGGGCCGCTGGTGACGTGGGAGTGCCCTCCGGAGCGGTCTCCGAGGCGGTCCCTGGAGCGGTCTCCGGGTGGGCGCCCTTAGCCGGGCGGCGGCGGCGGGCGGGGGCGGTCACCCCGTCGGCGAGCCGCCGGGCAGTGACCAGGAATCCGGTGTGCGCGATCATCCGGTGATCGGGCCGCACCGCGAGGCCCTCCACGTGCCAGCCGCGGTTCAGGGTCTCCCAGGAGGCCGGCTCAAAGAAGCCGCCGTGCGCCCGCAGTTCCTCTACCACGCGGGACAGCTGCGTCGTGGTCGCCACGTAGCAGCAGATCAGCCCGCCGGGGATCAGGGCCTGGGCCGCGCCCGCGACGTTCTCCCAGGGCGCGAGCATGTCCAGGATGACCCGGTCGAAGGTGCCCGCGGGGTGCTCCTGGGCGGCCAGGTCCGCTGCTTCCCCGGAGTCTCCCGCTTCTTCCGTCTCCCCCGGTTCCGGGGAAAAGCGGTGCCGACGGGAGTAAGCCGCTCCCGTTGGGGCGGCGGGATCGAGGGCGATCCGCGCGGACAGCTCGCCGGTCACCAGCCGCCACCACGAGGGGACCTCGCCGAAGTACTTCCTGACGTTCTCGCGGGCGATCTCGGCGAAGTCGGGGCGGGCCTCGAAGGACACCAGCTCCCCGTCCGGGCCGACCGCGCGCAGCAGCCAGCAGGACAGCGCACCGGAGCCCGCACCCGCCTCCAGGACCCGGGCCCCGGGGAAGACGTCGGCGTAAGCCAGGATCTGGGCCGCGTCCTTGGGGTAGACGATCGTGGCGCCGCGCTTCATCGCCAGGGTGTAGTCGGCCAGCAGCGGGCGCAGCGCGACGTAGGCGGTCCCGCTCGACGCCATGACCACGGAGCCCTCGGGCTGGCCGATCAGGTCGTCGTGGCTCATTGACCCGCGGTGCGTGTGGAACGTGCCGCCCGGGACCAGCACTATCTGGTGCATACGGCCCTTAGGGTCGGTGAGCTGCACCTGGTCACCGGTCGCGAACGGGCCTCGCTGAGTTCTTGCCTTCACGGCGCACAGGGTACTTGGAAAGCCGGACGGACCGGGCTCACACGCCCGCGAACACCTGGTCCAGGTCGCGGGCGGCGAGCACGCCGGCCACCTGCCCGGACGGCTCGACCAGGAGGTACTCCGACGCCGGGGCGCGGCGGAGCGCGTCCAGCAGGGCCATGCCGCCCAGGTCGGCGCTCAGGATCAGGTCGGGGTCGATCGACCGGGCTACCGATCCGGTTTCGATCCACGGCCGGCGCTGCGGCGGCGTCGCCGTGACGGCCGCCTCGTTGACGATCGCGATCGGCCGGCTGTCGTGGTCGACCACCACGATCGCGCGGGCACCGCTCTCGTCCGCCTGCCGGATCGCCTCGGCCAGCGGGGTGCTGGCCGGAACGGAGACCGCCCGGCGGACCAGGCGGCGGGCCTGCAGGGCGGGCAGCCGCTCGCGGAACCGGCTGGCCTTGATCGACTGGCTGGCGCCGGTCCACATGAACGCGGCGATGACCACCACCCACAGGGTGCTGACGAGATCGCCGCCGGCCAGGCGGCCGGAGAAGAACGGGATGGCGAGCAGCGCCACCGCGAGCACGCGGCCTACCCAGGCGGCGGCGATGGTGGCCGACGTCGGCCGTTTGGTGATCTTCCAGATCACCGCGCGCAGCATGCGCCCGCCGTCCAGCGGCAGCCCGGGCAGCAGGTTGAACACGCCGACGATGACGTTGGCCACCATGAGCTGCCGGACCAGGACCCCGGGAACACCGTCGGGGATCAGCTGCCACAGGCCCCAGCCGACCGCGGCGAGCACCAGGGACAGCGCGGGCCCGGCGGCGGAGACGGCGAACTCGCGGCCGGGGGTCGGCGCCTCCCGCTCGATCTCGGAGATGCCGCCCAGCGGGTAGAGCAGGATGCGGCGCACCGGCAGGCCGTAGCCGCGGGCCACGACCGAGTGGGACAGCTCGTGCACCAGCACGGACAGGTAGAGCAGGATCACGAAGGCGGCGGCCACCACGTACCGGGTGCTGCCGCTCAGCGTGGTGGACAGGTCGTTGGCGTAGATGACGATGAAGACGCCGGCGATGATGAACCAGTACGGCGACACCTGCACCGGGATGCCGAACGGCCGGGCTACGACAAAGCCGCGCGGCCCCTCCCGGGGCTCCCCGCGATCGGACCGCCTGCTCGGGTCCGGCTGCTCCTCCTGGCCAGTTGCCACAGCACCGATGCTACGTGCATCCGCCGGCAACGCGGGTCTCCCGCCGGACGCGTCCGGCGTTGTTAGGAGCAGGTTCACTGCTGACGCGGAGGTGGCGCCGGGCGCCGGCCGCCGGCCGCGGCGCCTGGCGGCGCCGGGCGGTCGCGCGGAAACAGCGCGGAATGTCGGCGGGCTGCCCTACGGTGGCGGTGTGGACATCGAAAACACGGTTGACGAGCCGGACGCGGGGACGTCCTCCGGTGCGGCGGGAGAGCGGCCGCTGGCGCTGTCCCCGTCCCGGGCGTCGGACTTCATGACCTGTCCGCTGCTGTACCGGTTCCGGGTCATCGACCGTATCCCCGAGCCGCCGACCCCGGCGACCGCCCGCGGGACGCTGGTGCACGCGGTGCTGGAGCGGCTGTTCGACCGGCCCGCGGGGGAACGGGTCCCCGCGGTCGCGGCGGAGATGCTGGACCCCGAGTGGCTGCGGCTGTGCGCGGGCGACGCGGGCCTGGCCGAGCTGTTCACCCAAGACGAGGAACGGTCCCGGTTTATCGCCGAGGCGCACGCGGCCCTGGCGGGCTACTTCAAGCTGGAGGACCCGCGGCGGCTCGAGCCCGCGCAGCGCGAGTGGTACGTGGAGACCGAGCTGGCCTCCGGACTCCGGCTGCGCGGGTACGTCGACCGGCTGGACGCGACCCCGGCGGGCGACCTGCGGGTAGTGGACTACAAGACCGGCAAGGTGCCGCTGGAGGCCTACGAGGCCAGCGCGCTGTTCCAGATGAAGTTCTACGCGCTGGTGATCTGGCGGCTGCGCGGGGTGATCCCCCGGGTGCTGCAGCTCATGTACCTGTCCGGTGACGGCGAGGTGCTGCGCTACTCCCCGGACGAGGCGGACCTGCGGGCGACCGAGCGCAAGCTCGACGCGCTGTGGGCCGCGATCACGCGGGCCCGGGAGAGCGGCGACTTCCGGCCGCGGCCGTCGCGGCTGTGCGACTGGTGCCGGCACAAGGCGCTGTGCCCGGAGTTCGGCGGGACGACGCCGCCGATCCCGGAGCGCGGGCGGGCGGCCGCCGCGGTGACCGCGGCGGTCCCGGCCGCGGTGACGGCAACGGCAACGGCAACGGCGTCGGCCGCGGCCGCGGCCGAACCGTAACCAACGCCGGCGGCGGCCTGCCGTCTATCCGGTTGACTTCACGAGATTAGTCTCATGATACTAATCTGGTGAATCTGACGCGCCTGATGGCGCTGGGCGTCCTGGCGCGGAGCGGGCCGTCGCACGGGCACCACATCCGGCGGCTGGCCGAGGTGACCAACGTGAGCGAGTGGGGCGGGGTATCGGTCGGCGCACTGTACCGGGAGCTGCGCACTATGGAACGCGAGGGCCTGATCGAGGCGACGCGGACCGAGAAGGTGGGCAACCGGCCGGAACGGACCGTGTACGCGATCACCGACGAGGGGCAACTCGAGCTGTCGACCCTCCGTGACCAGGCGATCCGGCAGACGGAGTACGGC
>DASWUW010000255.1:0-1638 GCA_036406335.1 Trebonia sp. | reverse complement strand
GGCGGAGCCGGATCAGCGTGATCGCGCTGGCCAGCACGATGATGAGCACACCCGCCGTGACCGCGAGGCCGGCCACCAGCGTACGGAGCAGGCGGCCGGGGTCCGGGGGGCGGGGCGGCGGCCGCAGCGCCGGACCGGTGAACACCGACCGGGGCGGCGACGCGGACGCGGACGACGGCCCGGAGGACGGCGCGGGGGCCGGGTGAGCGGCCGCGATGGCGGCCGCGGCGGTGAGCGCGGTCGCGGCGTCGAGCGCGCCGTGCCCCCGGCCGTCCCCGGCAGGCTGGGCGGTACCGCTTCCCGGGGCGGCTACCCCGCGCTCCAGCGCCTGGGTGACCTCCGGCACGGTCAGCCGCGGGTAACGGGAGCGGATCAGCGCGGCCACGCCCGCGGTCAGCGCGGCCGACATGTCGCTGGAGGCCAGCGACTGGTAACCGCCGCCGGGGGCCGCCGCCGTCAGCCCCCCCGATCCCAGCCCGGCCAGCGTGCCGCCCGGTTCGCCCGCCGCGAGCGTCCCGCCGGAACCCGGTGCGGTCAGCGCGACGTAGGAGCGGACCGCGGTGAACGGCGCCAGCTGGCCGTTCCGGGCGGTCGCGCCCACCGCGATGACGCCCGGGTAGGCGGCCGGGTAGTTGACCGCGTTAGTACCGGCCCCGTTGTCCCCGGCCGGGGCGATCAGCAGGACGCCGTGACCGAGAGCGAAGCTCACCGCGGCTCGTTCGGCCGCGCTGCCGCCGGCTGCCCCGGGGCCGCCCGCGACGGCCGGTCCCAGCGTGCCCGGGTCGAGCGGGAGCGCGATGACCGTCGCCCCGTGGCCGGCCGCGTACCGGATACCCGCCGCGATCGCGGCGGGCAGCCGCCGGGTGACCGCGGCGTCCGCGTTCCGCGGGTTGTTGTACTCCAGCGTCACCGGCACCGACAGGATCCGGGCGCCCGGCGCGATCCCGGTGATGCCCTCGGCGCCGCCCCGGCCGTGTCCGTGCCCGGCGATGAGGCTGGCCACCGCGGTGCCCTCGTCGCCCCAGTACGGTCCCGCCGCGCTGCGTCCGGTCGGGCCGAAGTCCGGTCCCGCGGTCACCCGGCCGGTCAGGTCCGGGTGACCGGCGTCCACCCCGGTAGACAGCACCGCGACGGTCACCCCCCGGCCCGCCGCGGGCGCCCCGGTCAGCGCGGCGGGCAGGTGCAGCGCGCCCAGCCACCACTGGTCCGCGCGGGTGACTGGCTGGCTGGCGGCGGGCAGCGCGGTAACCACCCCAGCGGCGCCTGCCGCCAGGACAGGCAGCAGGCCGCGCAGCAGACGGGCCACGGTGATCACGCATAACTCCACAGATCAGACCAAGAGCGCTGACCTTGGAAATGTTGCCACGGGCCCGCGGCCGGGTAACGGGCGGTCCGCTAACTATTTCATGACGTTAGGAACGTGAGACAGTGAAACCGGGCCACGGCACGGAGCCTACTCACCCCGCGAGATCACGAAGGGAGCGGAGCATGCCGGCGTTGTCCGACCGCGACCTGCAGGTCCTCGCCTTTGAGCACGGGACCTGGCGCAGCCAGGGAGCCAAGGAGCAGGCGATCGCCGACGTCCTCGGGCTGACCGCGACCAGGTACTACCAGCTGCTCAACGAGCTGATTGACCGC
>DASWUW010000254.1:0-2941 GCA_036406335.1 Trebonia sp. | reverse complement strand
GCACGTCCGCGGATTCACCGTCCGGCCGCGGCAGCACCCGGGTCTGGTTCCAGATCGGCTCGGCCCCCGGTTCCGGGCCGGGCGACGCCCCGGCGGGCACCAGACGGGAACGGACGGCAAAGGCCTTCTTGAAGTCCCGGCGCTCGGCTTCCCTGGCCTCTCGCAGGGCCGCCTCGTACTGGCCCGGCCGCTGGAGCAGCTTGACCGTGACCGGCAGGCACTCGATGACCAGGAAGAGCAGGAAGAGCAGGAGCCGGGCGCCCGCCACGGTAGAGCTCTGGCCGCTCAGCGCACTGAGCGCCTCCAGCCGCATCAGAATGCCGTGCGCGGCCTGTTCCTGGGCGTAGTAGCTGGCCTGGAGCTGGTTCTGGCGCTGCACCGCGGTGTTGTACTCGCCCTGCACGACCGGCCGCTGGTTCAGCGCCTCGGCGTACCGCTGCTGCTGGCTGCTCTTGCTGGTCGAACTGAGGAACTGGTCCCGCTGCTGGATCTCCGACTGGACGTGGCCGATCTGCCCCTGGTAGCCCGTCACCTGCCGCGAGGCCTGCAGGTAGTTCTGGTAGCTGGTCTTGGCGGCGGGCCCGTCCCCCTTCTTCGGGCACTGCGCCCCGCCGTACAGCTGGCAGGTGTAGTCGGTGTAGTACTGGTTTTTCAGCGTGGTCCAGTGACCAAGTTCGCCCTGCAGCTCGGCCAGCTGCTTGTTGTCGGCGACGAGCTCCGGGTCGGCCGCGCTGCTGCCGGTCTGCGCGCCCTGGGAGTTGATGACCGTGTTCAGCTGCTGCAGCTCGTTGGAGTAGGTGACGACCTGCTGGTTCACCTGGCTGCGGTGCTGGCTGGAAAGGAACGAGCTGTAGTTCTGCTGCTGCATCACCGCCATCTGCGCGTTGATCTCCGTCTGGAAGACCCGCAGCACCAGCGGAGTGGAGACGAGCGTGCCGAGCAGCAGCGCCAGCAGCAGCCGGGGGACCGCCAGCGCGAACTTGCGGCTGCCGTCCACCGGCATCGAGGTGATGAGCCAGCGGTCGATCCCCATGATCACCAGCCCCCAGAAAAGGGCTACCGGGACCGCCAGGATCCCGTTGATCCCGAGCGCGCTGGACAGGGCGAACCACATGGAGACGGCGGCCATGCAGCTGGTGATAAGCACCGCCCAGCCGAGGCTTTCGAACCGGGTCCGCTCGCTCGGGACCAGCTCCAGCACGTCCTCGTGGGCGCCGGAAAGCGCAAGCGCAAACTGCCGCAGTTGCTGAAACTTCCGCATCGCCCGCCTCCACTGCCCGCCGAGGTTCAGAGCGTAAGTGCCTCCTGCTTTCAGCTCCCCCGTATCTTCACGGGGTCCGTTTCCTGGCCGGCTGGGTTACATAGGTCAGGTCACCAGTTGTCCGGCCGGTGACCAGTGACGGAAAGGCTGGGCCATGAGCGGGGCCGAAGACGAAGTGCACGCCGTCCTCTCCGCTGCGCTCACCGGGCTCACCGGGCTCACCGGGAAGGACCGGCTGACGGTGGCCGAATTCGGCGCGGCCGGCGCGGTCATCGTGCGCGTCTACCGCGACGAGAACGGCACGCCGCGGGCCGAGGAGCCGCGACCCGAGGCGCGGGCCGCCGCCCTGCGCAGCGCGGAGTCCTTCTACCGGGAACTCAACCCGGCGTTCATCGTGCGCACCGCCGAGTCGCTGCCGGCCGAACTGGCCGGGCTGCTGCCCGGTCACCGCGGCGTGCCGGTCTACCAGTGCCGCACCCCGCTGAAGAAGCTGGTCCAGTCGGCCATCGGCGTCAGCCCCCTGGTCCTCAGCTACGAGCTCGCCCTGCTGACGCCGCTGCCGGACGGCCGTCTCGAGGTCACCAGCCGCCCGCTGTTCCCCGTCGGCGCCGAAACCGGGCACGAGACCCGGCTCACGGTACGGTGCGCGGCCGCGGACGGTGACGGGACCGCCTTCGCGGTCGTCACCCGCGAGCCGCGGCCGGATATCCCGCCGCGCGAGCGGCGGCTGCGGCCGGTCCAGATCCAGTCCGCGGTCGTCCCTCCCGGCACCTTCCAGGTCACCGCGCGGCTGGAGCGTCCGGGCCGGGTGAGCTTCCAGGGCATTCCCGGCCTGCTCGGCTCGTCGCCGGGCCCTCCCGCGGCGGTGCGGCAAGCCTGGGACGAGCGCCTGCTCGCGGTGCCGGACCGGCTGGCCCGGAGCGAACCGGTCCACCTGGTCTGCCTGGTCGAGGTCAGCGGCGGCGAACAGCGGCTGGCCGGGCGGCTGGAATGGCTGGCCAAGCTGGTCAAGGAGGCCGAGTCCGGCCTGCGCGACCTGCGCGTCTCGGTGCTGGCCTACGGCCCGCACTCGGTGTCGTGGTCGGTCGACGAGGAACCGTACCGGCTGCTGGCCTGGCTAGGGTCGGCCCAGACGGCCGAGCAGGCGCTGAACGGACTGGCCGACCAGGTCTCCGGCCCGCGCGAGTACCTGGACGCGGCCCAGCTCGAGTGCGTCCTGGAAGGACTGGCCCGGCACCTGCCGGACGGCGACGGACGCCCGGTCGTGGTCACCGCGGGCGGGCGGCCGCCGCACCCGCCGGGAATGGACACCGGCACCGGGATCATCCCCTGCCCGGACCGGGTGGACTGGACGGCCCAGCTCGACCGGATCGGCGCGCTGGGGGCCACCTTCGGCGCGCTGCGCGACGAGCGCAGCACCGGTGCCGTCTGGCGGGCCCTGGGCCGCGATGCCGCCGCGACGGTCGACGTGGTTGACATCGCGGACTTCGCCGCCCGCCTCGGGCTGCACGAGGCAGCGCGGCCCGCGCCGTTCCCGTTTGCCGATCAGTCCGTTCCCCAGCTGGCCGCTCACCGATGAAGGAGGAGGCGGACATGCCGGACCCGGTATCCCGCAGCGAGCGCGGCATCGCCATGCTCGGAGCGACGGGCAGCGGCAAGTCGACCTTTCTGGGGGCGCTG
>DASWUW010000253.1:0-2016 GCA_036406335.1 Trebonia sp. | reverse complement strand
CTCGCTGTCCACCGACGCGCTCGCGGTGCCCGCCCAGGTCTTTGTCAGTGCGGCGCTCGGCCGCGGCGACCGGCCGGCGGCCGAGCGCGCGGCGCGGCGCACGCTGGTGCTCGGGCTGGCCGCCGGGTTCGGTCTGGCCGCGCTGACCGCCGCGCTGGCCCGGTTCGCCCCCGGCGCGTTCACCGCCGACCCGGCGGTGAAGCAGGCCGCGGTCACCGGGCTGCTGTGGGCGGCAGTCACCCAGCCGCTGGCCGCGCTCGCGTTCGTCTACGACGGGGTGATCCTCGGCCTGGGCGACTACAGCGCGATGCGCCGGGCGATGATCTTGTCCATCGGCGCCTTCGCGCCGCTGGCCGTGCTGGTGCTCCGGTTTCCCTGGCTCGGCCTGCCGGGCGTGTGGATCGCGCTCAGCTGCTGGCTGGCGGCCCGGACGGTCCTGCTCGGGCGGCGCTGGGCGGACTCCGCCGCAGAGGCGGCCTTAGCCGTAGGCGCTGATGCCGAGCTTGACCGCCAGGGCGAGTCCGGCCGCGGCCACCACCAGCCGCAGCAGGGCAGCCGGGAAGTGCCGCACCAGCCGCTGCCCGGCGTAGCCGCCGATGAGGAAGCCGGCCGACAAAGTCGGCACGAACGCCCAGTCCACCGGCGCGTACCGGGCGAATATCGTCGCGGCGACCAGGTTGGCCGCACCCGCCACGACGTTTTTGATCGCGTTAACCCGGATGAGCGACTCGGAAAGCGTCGCGGCCAGCGCGGCGAGCACGAGGACGCCGCCCGCGGCGCCGAAGTAGCCGAGGTAGACCGCCACGCAGAACAATCCGGCCAGCCGCCGCCGGGACTGCTCGGCACCGGGCCGGGGGGCCAGGGCGCGCAGCCGCGGCTGCAGCAGGATGAGGACCGCCGCGGAAGCGATCAGTACCGGGACCACCAGCGCGAACGCGCCGGGCGGGGCGAGCAGCAGCACCGCCGCGCCGGCCGCGCCCCCGGCCGCCATGACCGCGCCGATCCGCAGCACCCGGCGGCGCTGCCCGGCGAGCTCGGCGCGGGCGCCCAGCGCCGCCCCGGGGACACAGAAGACCAGGGCCACCGTATTGGTCACGTTGGCCGCGAGGGGCGGCAGGCCCAGCGCGAGCAGCGCCGGGTAGGAGACCACGCTCGCGACGCTGGCCATCGTGCCGGCGATCCCGCCGCCGATCCCCGCGGCTAGCAGCGCCAGGGCCTGATAAATCGACATAGGCGAATCCATCATCGCCTGGCCGGACTTCCGGCGGCTAACTTCGCGCGGTGTGACGTTGCTCGCAACCCCTTTCCGGCACTCTCCGTCGTTAACCGGCTACCTGTGGTGAAATGGCGGCGTGTCATCCACCGGAGGTTCCCGGCGGGACCGGGCGGGCGGACCGGAGCGCCGGCTGCTGGCGGGCGGGGCCTGGGCGGCCGCGGTCATCGCCGGCTTGGCGGTGTACCTGCGGCTGGCGCAGACCCGGGCGGTCAACTCCGACGGCGCGGCCCAGGCGCTGCAGGCCTGGGACCTGCTGCACGGCAACCCGCTGCTGCGCGGCTGGACAACGTCCGACGTCTCCTTCTACACGACCGAACTGCCGCAGTACGCGCTGGTAGAGCTGGCCCGCGGGCTCAGGCCGGACGTGGTGCCCACCGCCGCGGCGCTGACTTACACCCTGGCGGTACTCCTCGCCGCACTGCTGGCGGCCGGGCCGGCCCGAGGACGGGCGGCGCTACCTCCGGCCGCGGCCGCGGCCGGGATCATGCTGGCCCCGCAGCTCGGCTCCGGTACCAACGTGCTGCTGTCCTCGCCCGACCACACCGGGACGGCGGTTCCGCTGCTGCTCACCTGGCTGGTCCTGGACCGCGTGCGGCCGGGCTGGCCCGTTCCGGTGATCACCTTCCTGTCGCTGGCCTGGGCCCAGGTCGCGGACTCCCTGGTCCTGGTGGCGGGAGTCATCCCGCTGGCGGCGGTCTGCGCGCTGCGCGCCGCGAGCCGCGGCCCGGCTGCGAGCGCCC
>DASWUW010000252.1:0-4949 GCA_036406335.1 Trebonia sp. | reverse complement strand
CCTTCGCCGACCTGCTCTACCTGTCGACCTATCCGCTGATCGCCGCCGGGCTGCTGATCTTTATCTACGCGCGGACCCCGGACGGCGACCGGCGCAGCCTGATCGACGCGCTGACCCTCACGGCGGGCCTGGCCCTGCTGTCGTGGACGTTCCTCATCCGGCCCTACGTGCACAACCCGGGGCTCTCCGGGTTGCAGAAGAGCGTGGCCATCGCCTACCCGCTGGGCGACGTGCTGACCCTCGCCCTGCTCGCCCGGCTGCTCGCGCCGGGAACGGGACGGAACCGGTCCTTCCATCTCCTCAGCCTCGGCGCCGTCGCGGTCCTGCTGTCCGATACCGCCTACGGCGTGATCCAGCTGCACGGGGTGTTCCGCAACGGGACCGTCGTCGACCTCGGCTGGGCCCT
Organism: Trebonia sp.; assembly: GCA_036406335.1. Taxonomy (GTDB): domain Bacteria; phylum Actinomycetota; class Actinomycetes; order Streptosporangiales; family Streptosporangiaceae; genus Trebonia. The sequence continues at coordinate 4,543 of DASWUW010000252.1, read as the reverse complement.
CTACTACTCCGCCTGGGGCGCCGCGGCGCTGCACCCGGCCATGGCCCGGCTGACCGAGCCGGTGCCGCGGCAGCAGGTGGAGGTGTCGCCGGCCCGGCTGGGCCTGCTCATGCTCGCCTCGCTGATCGCGCCGGTGGTGCTGCTCACCCTGTACCGGGGGACCCATGCCTCCGACGTGAGCGTGATCGCGGTGTTCTCCGCGATTTTGTACCTGCTCGTGCTGACCCGGCTGTGGGACGCAGCCGCCTCCCACCGCCGGGCGCTGGACCGGGAGCGGGTGCTGCGGCAGGCGGGCCTGGCCCTGGTCGCGATAGCGGACGTGCCCCAGGTCGCCGCCGTCGTGCAAGACGCGGTCAGCACCCTGATCGGCGGTCGCGCCCAGGGCGACGCGCTGCTCGGCGTGCGGATCGACGGCATCCTGCGCGCGGTGGACCGCGGCACCGATGTCGCCCGCGGCGCGCAGCTGGGCCAGCTGGCCGAGACCTGGCTGCCGCTGGTCACCGGAACGGCCCCGATCCTGACCCCGATGCGGGAACTGCCCGAGCCGGCCCGGACCGCCCGGCCCGGCGCGGACTGGATGCTGCTCTGCCCGCTGTCGCTCAAGGACACGCCGGCCGGCGACACGCCCGTCGGAGACACGCCCGTCGGCCTGATCGCGGTGTTCGGCGAGCAGCGGGTGCTGTCCGACCTGGCCGCGACGCTAGAGATCCTTGCCCACCAGGTCGCCCTGACCCTGGAGAGCATCATCCTGCGCCAGGAAGTGATCCAGCAGCGCAACGAGGCCTACTTCCGCGCCCTGGTTCAGGACGCCTCGGACGCCATCGTGATCGTCGCGGACGACGGGACGGTCAAATACGCGACGCCGTCGACCGCCGCCATCTTCGGCGACATCAAGGTCGAGGGCGAGCACCTGTGGGACCTGGTCGCGGAGCAGGGCCGCGATGACTTCGCCCGCACCTTCATGCGGCTGCGGGAGCGAGCCCGGTCCGGCCCGCGGGTGGTGGAGAAGCGGACCATCCGCCGCGACGGCCGGATCGTCGACCTCCAGGCCCGGTGCAGTGACCTGCGGGCCGAGCCGAACGTGGCCGGCCTGGTCTTCACCCTGCGCGACGTGACCGCCCAGCACCAGCTGGAGGAGGAGCTCAAGCACCGGGCCTTCCACGACGCGCTGACCGGGCTGCCGAACCGGCTGCTGTTCCAGGACCGGATCACCCAGCAGGTCGCCGCCGCGGGGCGGACCGGAACCGTGGCGGGAGTGCTGTTTGTCGACATCGACGACTTCAAGGTCGTCAACGACACCAAGGGCCACCGCGTCGGCGACGAGCTGCTGGTGGCCGCCGCCGCCCGGCTGTCCGCCCTCGTCCGTGAGTCCGACACCGCCGCCCGGCTCGGCGGCGACGAGTTCGCGCTGCTGGTCAGTGCGGCCGAGGACGCCGCGGTGGTGGAGGCGGCCGCCGAGCGTATCGTCAGCGCGTTCACCGATCCGTTCAACCTCGCCAGCGGGCAGGTGACGACCACCGTCACCGTCGGTGTCGCCACCACCATGGACAGCACCGACACCGACGAACTGCTCAAGCACGCCGACCTGGCCCTGTACGCGGCCAAGGGGGCCGGAAAGCGGCAGTGGCGCCGGTACCAGCCGGTGCTGAGCGCCGGCGTGATCCGCCGGCGGGAGATCCAGGACGCCATCGAGGAGGCGGTCGCCACCTCCGGGTTCTCGCTGGTCTACCAGCCGATCGTGGCCCTCGACACGGGAGAGCTGGCCGGCTTCGAGGCGCTGATCCGCTGGCCGCACCCGCAGTGGGGCATGATGCACCCCGGCCAGTTCATCACCCTGGCCGAGGAAACCGGCCAGATCATCGCTATCGGCGCCTGGGTGCTCAGCCGCGCCGCGGCCGACATCATGCGCTTGCGGCGCGCCGCGGCACTCCCGCCCAGGCCGCGCGAGACCGCCGACCGGCCGTCCGGCGCGCGCCGGCCAGCCGGGCAACGTGACCTCTACGTCAGCGTGAACGTGTCGGCGCGCCAGTTCGCCGACCCCGGCTTCGCCGACACGGTGCGGCAGGTCCTGGTCTCGTCCGGGCTGGACGCGCAGTCGCTCGTGCTCGAACTGACTGAGACCGCCCTGCTGCGCCGGGACGAGCGGATGCACGCCGACCTGGCCGAGCTGAAGTCCATCGGGGTGAAGCTGGCGATCGACGACTTCGGCACCGGGTACAGCTCGCTCAGCTACCTGCGGGACCTGCCGTTCGACGTGGTGAAGATGGACAAGTCGTTCGTCGAGGGCATCGCCGACTCCGACCAGCGGCTGGCCCTGGCCGAGGGCATCGTCCAGATCGCCAGCACCCTCAGCCTCCAGGTGGTCGCCGAGGGCATAGAAACCGAGGTGCAGCGGGACCTGCTCACCTCGATGGGCTGTCACTTCGGGCAGGGCTACCTGCTGGCGAGGCCGATGCCGATGGGCGACGCCGAGGAGCTCGTCCGCAACGGGTTTTCCACCGCTCCCCTCGTCCCCGACCCCCGCGCGCTGACCTAGGAAATGCTGATGGAACCGCAGCTCGTCGCCACCTCGGACCGGCCCGACCTGGCGGAGCAGGGCAAGGCGGCACTGCTGCCGGGCTGGCCTGAGTTCATCTTCCACGATCAGGTCAGCGTCTGCCTCATCGGGCGCGCGGCCGAGTACTTTCCCCAGTTCGACGTGCGCCTGCTGGCGGACGGCGAGGTCGTCGCCGGGGCCTGGGCGGTAGCCCTGCGCTGGGACGGCACGCCCGGCCGGCTCCCGGGCGGTTACGACGGCGCGCTGTCCAGTGCGATCGCCGAACATGAGCGCGGCACCGGGCCGGACACGCTGTGCGCCATGGCCGCCGCCGTGCGCCCGGACCAGCGCGGGGCGGGCCTGGGCGGGCAGCTGCTGTCCGCCTTGCGGGACCGGGCCGCGGCGGCGGGGCTCACCCGGGTGATCGCACCGGTGCGCCCGGTACTCAAGAGCCGCTACCCGCTGGCCTCCATGGCCAGCTTTGCCCGCTGGACCCGCGGCGACGGCGCCCACCTGGACCCGTGGATCCGCACCCACCAGCGCCTGGGGGCGACGATCCTGGGGCCCGCCCCGCGGTCCATGGTGGTCGCCGGCACCGTCGCCGAGTGGCAGGACTGGGCGGGCATGGCCTTCCCCGAGACCGGCCGCTACGTGGTGCCCGGGGCGCTCGACCTGGTCGAGATAGACACCGGGCGGGACCGGGGGACGTACGCGGAGACCAACCTGTGGATGCGGCACGCGTAGCGGGGCGGCGGGGCGGTACGGGAGCGCGCTTACGGCGCCCGGAGACGAACCGGGCGACTTCGCGTAGTCTCGAAAGCAGAAGCCGGGACTTTGACCGCGGGCCGCAGCGCCCGCCCGACCGCAGAGACGGACAGGTGAGCTGAATGGTCCTGCTGGTGCTCATCGGTGTGCTCGTCGCCTGGCTGGTGGCCCGGGGCCGCGGCAAGATGAAGCTGCCGATGACGGGAAAGCACTGGCTCTGGGTGGTCATCGCCGTGGTCGTGCTGCTGGCGATCGCCTACGGGGCCAGCGGCCACGTCTCGTCGCACTAGCCGGCTCCTGGTTTCCGCCTAGGCGGCGGCGCCGACGGCCGAATATCGTGCTGCCATTACCCGCGCCGTACCGATAGCCTAGAAAGCGCCCGCTGCCTCCCGTCGGCGATCCTGGCCCGCGGGATGCCTGATTTCTACTAACGTGAGGTCTTGCTCGTGCCTACCGGCAAGGTCAAGTGGTATGACGCCGAAAAGGGGTTCGGCTTCCTCGCCCGCGATGACGGGGGCGAGGTTTTCGTGCATTCCTCCGCTCTTCCGGCCGGGACGGAGATCCTGGCCAAGGGCCAGCGGGTCGAATTCGGCATCGTGGAAGGGCGGAAGGGGGCCCAGGCCCTGCAGGTGCGGCTTCTCGAGGCGCTGCCCAACGTCGCCGCCGCCGCGGCCAAGCACGCCCGCAAGAAGCCGGATGAGATGATCCCGATCATCGAGGACCTGATGAAACTGCTCGACGGGATCTCCGACGCCTACCGCCGGGGCAAGCACCCGGACCCGAAGGAAGCCCGGCAGATCGCCACCCTCCTGAACGCGGTGGCGAAGGACATCGAGCCTTAACGGCCCGGGCGCGTCTAGGCGGCGGTCAGACCGCCGACCCGCTGCCGCCGTCTCCCGATCAGCAGCCCGGCCGCCACCACCAGGGCGCCCGCGGCGATCGCGAGGCCCGCCGGCCCGTTGTCGAGCATGGAGACCAGCACGCCCGCCAGCCCGCCGGCCACGTTCGCCACCTGGTTGAGGGTCTCGGAGACAGCGAAGGTAGAGGACCGGATCTCGTCGCCGATCTCGCGGCCGACGATGGAATCCTGGCCGAGCTTAGCCAGGCTGGCGCAGAAGATGGCGGTGGCCTCCACCACCGCCGCCGCCACCAGGCCGAATCCCCAGGCGCAGAGCGCCGTCACCACCGGCGCGGCGACCAGCACGGAAAACATGATCACCTGCGGCCCCCGGCTGCGGAAGA
>DASWUW010000251.1:0-4363 GCA_036406335.1 Trebonia sp. | reverse complement strand
AGTACGAGGCGCTGTTCGTGGCCCGGGGCAAGAGCGTAGTCAAGGCCACGGGCCTGGCCCTGTCCCGTGAGCTCGCGGAGATGGTTTACGACGTGGACTACTACGTGCACGTCGACAGCCCGCAGGACGCGGTCAAGCTGGTCACCCACATGCCCTACGCGGGGCACTTGCTGACCGCGGAGGCGCTGAACGCCTACGCCGGCCCGGTGGTCGAGCAGTCGGTCAACCAGCTCGTGCAGCTCACGCCGCTGGAGCAGGTGAACGAGCGGATCCACGACATCACCGAGCTGGTGCGCGGCCACCTGCAGAGCTTCCTGGCCACCTACGGGATCACGCTCAACGACGTCAAGGTGCTTATCCGGCCCAAGGACGAGCGGATGCGCGAACTGATCTCGCTGCGCGCGTTCGGGCTGTCCGAGCTGGACGCGGTCCGCTACTACGTCGCGATGAAGATGGCCGAGCGCGGCCTGGTCTCCGCGCCGAACATGGCCGTCGGCCTGCCGTTCAATATCGGGCTCACCGGCCTGCCGCCGGACGGCCTGCAAGGGGTGACGGGCCTGGCGAACGGCCACTCCGCGCACGCGGCCAGTTAGTGACCCGGTGACCGATTCTCCGGCCGACAATCTCCGCCGGCTGCTCGCGCCCGATGTCTACACGGCCAAGGGCAGGCTGCGCTCCGATGACTTGCTGGTCCGGGAACGCGCGGCCCGCGGCCTGGCGGAAGCGTCCGCCCGGCTGCGGGTCCTGGCCGGCCGGTGGCGGACGGACCGGGTGCCGCCGTCCACCCGGGACCATCCCTTCCCCTCGGCCGAGGTGATGGCGCCGCTGCGGCAGGCGGAGGCGCTGGGCCGGGAGATCGACGACGCGGCGACGACGGTGCGCGGACTGCCGCTGCTGCCGGAGGACAAGGTGTGGGACCGGGTGCGCCGCGGCGGCCTGGACGAGCTCATGCAGTTCGACTGGGCCCTGGTGGGCGAAGCGGACGACCTGGCCGCCCGGCTGGCGTCCGCCGCCGACCTGAGCGCTGTCGACCCGGCCGCCGTCCGGCAGGGCCTGGGCCGGCTGGCGGCGGTCGTCGCCGACCGGCGCCGTTATGCGGAGATCATCGCGTTACGCAGGCAAGTAAGCCGGTAGGCTGGCCTCGCCATGGCTGAAATCACTGTCGTTCATCTGCTCCGGCACGGTGAAGTGCATAACCCGAACCACGTGCTGTACGGACGGCTGCCCGGGTACCACCTGTCGGCCAACGGCCGGCTGATGGCCGCCGCCGCCGCCGACTACTTCGACGGCCGCCCCGTGGCCACTGTCTTCGCGTCTCCGCTCGAGCGGGCCCAGGAAACCGCCCAGCCGGTCGCCGGCCGGCTGGGCGTGCCGATCGTCACCGACCCCGGGCTCATCGAGTCGGGCAACGTGCTTGAGGGCAAGTCGGTCAGCCTGGCCAGCCTGGCAGTGGACCCGCGGAACTGGAAGTACCTGTGGAACCCGTTCACGCCGTCCTGGGGCGAGCCGTACACCGAGGTCGTCGTCCGGGTCCGCCAGGTCATTGACCGGGCCCGGGACGCGGCCCGCGGCCGGGAAGCGGTCTGTGTCAGCCACCAGCTGCCGATCTGGGTCAGCCGTCTCGCCGCGGAGCACAAGCACCTGTGGCACAACCCGAACAACCGGGAGTGCGCGCTGGGCTCGGTCACCAGCCTCACCTTCGACGGGGACGAGCTTACGGGCGTGTCCTACGCGGTGCCGCCCCGCCGCCCGGTGGTCGATCAGGATAGGGCACAATAGATCGAGTACTACCCCTTGTAGGAGTGCGGGTCAGGGGCCGCCCGCGCCGGAAGTTCGCTGACCGTTAGGAATCTGGCTGGTGTTCAAAGCCAAGCGCCGGACGGTCGTCACCGTGACGGCCGTGGTTGCTGTGCTGCTCGCGGGCGTGCTCACGGTGACCTTGCTGACCCGGGGCAATGGCGGCAGCACCGAGAAGGTAAGCGGCAACACCGTGCTGTACCAGCCCGGCCACCGGCCCGCGGCGCCCGATCTCAGCGCCCCTTCGCTCACCGGGGCAGCGATCAAGCTGTCCAGCTACCGGGGCAAGGTCGTGGTGCTGAACTTCTGGGGTTCCTGGTGCCCGCCTTGCCGCGACGAGTCGCCTACCCTGGCCGTGCTCTCCGAGCAGTACCGCTCGAAGGGAGTGGACTTCCTCGGCGACGACGTGGCCGACTCCCCGGCGAACGCGCTTGCCTTCACCCGCAGCGTCAAGATCACCTACCCGAGCATGAACGACCCCGGCTACGCCGTGGTACAGCAGTTTTCCCAGGTCGCGCCGGTAAATGACACCCCCACGACCGTCGTCATCGACCGGACCGGGCACCTCGTCGGCCTGGTGATCGGCAAGATCAGCTACGGCCAGATGACAAAGCTTCTGAACGACGCGGGGGTGCCCCAGTGACCGACGTCCATACTCCTGAATCCGGGCAGCAGACGGCGGCGGACGAAGCCGGCCGGCAACCGCTGCCCGCGAACGCGGGCTGGCCGCGCTGGGCCTGGCGGCAGCTCACCTCCATGCGGACGGCACTGGTCCTGCTGTTCCTGCTCGCGCTGGGCTCGGTGCCCGGCTCGGTGCTGCCTCAGCAGGGCGTCGATCCGGGCTCGGTGCAGCAGTACTACGCCTCCCATCCCGCCCTGGCGCCCTGGCTGAACCGTCTGGACCTGTTCAACGTGTTCGCCGCCCCCTGGTTCGCGGCGATCTACCTGCTGCTGTTCGCGTCGCTGGTTGGCTGCGTGGTGCCGCGCACGTTCAAGCTGGCCGGCTCGGCCCGCACGCCCCCGCCGCGCGCGCCGCGCAACCTGGCCCGGCTGCCGCAGTCGTCGTCCTACTCTTCCGCGCTCTCGCCCGCGGCCGCGGCCGACGGGGCGGCCGCGGTGCTCGGCGGGCAGCGGTTCCGGCTGCGGCGCCCGGCCGCCGGCGATACCGGTTACTGGGTGTCGGCGGAGAAGGGCTACCTGCGCGAGGCCGGCAACCTGCTGTTCCACCTGTCGCTGCTCGGAGTCCTGCTCTCGATCGCGGCCGGCGGCCTCTTCGGCTACAAGGCCGACAAGCTGCTCGTCGAGGGACAGTCGTACTCCGACACCGCGTCCGCACTGGACGAGTTCCACCCCGGGCGGCTGGTCTCCGGCTCCGACCTGGCCCCGTTCTCGCTGACCCTGAACAAGTTCACCGCGAACTACGTCACCTCAGGGGAGTCGCGCGGCCAGCCGTCAGACTTCGACGCGGCCGTCAGCTACACCGCCACGCACGGCGCGGCGGCCAGGACTTACCACATCCGGATCAACGACCCGCTGTCGGTCGACTCGGTCAAGGTCTACTTGATCGGCCACGGCTACGCACCCGAGTTCAAGGTGACGGCGGCCAACGGCCAGGTGTTCCCGGAGGTCAACGCGTTCATCCCGGCTAACACGGGCACGTTCGAGTCCGACGGGGTGATCAAGGTCCCGGACGCGTCCCTCGGTTTCGAGGGTGTTTTCGTGCCGACCGCGATCTCGGTCGGCGGAAGCCTCGAGTCGATCTTTCCCGCGGCCGACGCTCCGGCGGTGTCGCTGATCGGCTACTCGGGGAACCTGGGGATGAACTCGGGCGTGCCGCAGTCGGTCTACCAGCTTGACACCAGCGCGATGACCAAGCTGTCGGGCTCGCCGCACCTGCTGACCCCGGGCCAGACCTGGCGGCTGCCCGGTGGCAAGGGGTCGGTCGAGTTCGTCGGGGTCAAGCAGTGGATCTCACTGACCGTCACCCACGATCCGGGTCAGTTGCCCGCGCTCGTGTGCGGCATCCTGGCCCTGGCCGGGTTGCTGATCTCGTTTTTCGTGCGCCGGCGGCGGGTCTTCGTCCGGGCGGTGCCCGCGGCGTCCGGCACCGGGTCGGTGGTCACGGTCGGCGGCCTCACCCGGTCCGACGCCAGCGGCGGATTCGAGGAAGAGTTCGCCGAGCTGGCGGCCGAGATCGCCGCGGCTGAGCCGCCAGCCGCGGCCCCCGAGCCGAGTACCGCACCCGGGCCAGGCCGTACGCCTGAGCCGGGCAGTAAGACCGAGCCGGGCGCTACGCCCGAACCGGGCAGTCCTTCCGAACCGGGAGCGTGAGCTCGTGCCTGTCAACCTTGGCTTCGCCCATGCCAGCAACGATTTCCTCATCGCGGCGCTGCTGATCTACTCGCTGGCGGTCATCGCCTTCGCGGGCGACTACGCCTTCGGGCGGCCGCGCCGGACCGCCGCGGCCAGGTCCGCCGCGACGCCCGCCCCCGCCCAGCTGGCGGTCGTCGGCGCGGGCAGCGCCGGCCTGCCCGGGTCCGAGCCCGCTGTATCCGGAGACCCGGCC